>NZ_JACADT010000076.1:0-11841 GCF_013421635.1 Streptomyces sp. UH6
GACGACCCCGGGGTGACGGCGCTGCGGACGCGGTTCACCGTCTCCGCCGTCCTGGCGGCGCCGGTGGTGCTGCTGGCGATGGTCCCGGCGCTGCAGTTCGACAACTGGCAGTGGCTCTCCCTCACCCTGGCCGCCCCGGTCGTGGTGTGGGGGGCGCTGCCCTTCCACCGCGCCGCCTGGACCAACGCCCGGCACGGCGCGGCCACCATGGACACGCTGGTCTCGCTGGGCACGCTCGCGGCGTTCGGCTGGTCGCTGTGGGCGCTCTTCCTCGGTGACGCGGGCATGCCCGGCATGCGGCACGAGTTCAGCCTGACCGTCTCCCGCGGCGAGGCCTCCGGGACGCTCTACCTGGAGGTGGCGGCCGGGGTCACCGCGCTGATCCTGCTGGGCCGCTGGCTCGAGGCCCGCTCCAAGCGGCGCGCCGGGGCGGCGCTGCGGGCGCTGATGGAACTCGGCGCCAAGGACGTCGCGGTGCTGCGCGACGGCCGCGAGGTGCGGATCCCGGTGGACGCGCTGGCGGTCGGCGACCGGTTCGTGGTGCGGCCGGGCGAGAAGGTGGCCACCGACGGCGTGGTGGTCGAGGGCTCGTCCGCGGTGGACGCCTCCCTGCTGACCGGCGAGTCCGCGCCGGTGGACGTCTCGGTGGGCGACCCGGTCACCGGCGCCACCGTCAACGCGGGCGGCCGGATCGTCGTCGAGGCGGCCCGGGTGGGATCGGACACCCGGCTGGCCCGGATGGCGAAGCTGGTCGAGGAGGCGCAGAGCGGCAAGGCCGAGGTGCAGCGGCTGGCCGACCGGATCTCGGGGATCTTCGTCCCCGTGGTGCTGCTGATCGCGCTGGGCACGCTCACCGCCTGGCTGCTGGTGGACGGCGGGGTCACCGCCGCGTTCACCGCGGCGGTGGCGGTGCTGATCATCGCCTGCCCCTGCGCGCTGGGCCTGGCCACGCCGACGGCGCTGATGGTCGGCACCGGGCGCGGCGCCCAGATGGGCATCCTGATCAAGGGCCCCGAGGTGCTGGAGTCGACCCGCCGGGTGGACACCGTGGTGCTGGACAAGACCGGCACGGTCACCACCGGTTCGATGACGCTGCACGGGACACACCCCGCCGACGGGGTCGAGGAGCGGGAGCTGCTGCGCCTGGCGGGCGCGGTGGAGCACGCCTCCGAGCACCCGGTGGCGCGGGCGATCGCCGCCGGCGCCGAGGAGCGGGTGGGCGCGCTGCCCTCCGTGGAGGGGTTCGCCAATCTGCCCGGACGGGGCGTGCGGGGGCGTGTCGAGGGGCGTGAGGTGACCGTCGGCCGGCTCACGGCGGACGGGCCGGCCCCGGAGTTGCCTCAGACGCTGGCGCGGGCCAAGGACGCCGCGGAGAGCGCCGGGCGCACCGCGGTGGTGGTCTCCTGGGACGGCGCGCCGCGTGGTGTGCTGGCGGTCGCCGACACCGTGAAGGAGACCAGTGCCGAGGCGGTGGCCGAGTTGCGCCGACTGGGGCTGCGTCCGGTGCTGCTGACCGGTGACAACCGGAGGGCCGCGGTCTCGGTGGCGCGCGCGGTGGGCATCGAGGAGACCGACGTCCTCGCCGAGGTGCTTCCCGAGGACAAGGTGGAGGCGGTGCGCCGGCTCCAGGCCGAGGGACGCACGGTCGCCATGGTGGGTGACGGCGTCAACGACGCGGCGGCGCTGGCCGCGGCGGACCTGGGCCTGGCCATGGGCACCGGCACCGACGCGGCGATCGAGGCGGGCGACCTGACGCTGGTCCGGGGCGACCTGCGGGTGGCGGCGGACGCGATCCGGCTCTCCCGGCGCACGCTGGCGACCATCAGGGGCAACCTGTTCTGGGCCTTCGGCTACAACGTGGCGGCGCTGCCGCTGGCGGCGGCCGGGCTGCTGAACCCGGTGATCGCGGGCGGCGCGATGGCCTTCTCGTCGGTCTTCGTGGTCAGCAACAGCCTGCGGCTGCGCGGCTTCGGCCGGAAGGCGTGAAAGCGGCAGGTGGCGGGGGCGTCCGGCCGGGCCGGGCGGCCCCGCCACCTGGCCGGAAAACCGCTTGCGGCAAATCCGCCGACCTCTGGATCTGTCACCTGTTCCTCACATAAGCTCTTCACAAGTCTCACGCAGTATCTTCAAGCGCCGCCGTACGGCCCCACGCCGGACGCCGGCCGCGGACGGGAAGCCGCGAGAGATGCAGATCACAGTGGGGTCAACGTAACCCTTGGAGCCGTTCGAGGGTCTAAGTTGGCAGTGCCGGAAGCATCTTGGGGGGTGCGACCGGTGACTGCGGGGACGTCTTGGGGGACGTCTCCGGAGCTGCGTTGCCGGGGCACGTGCAACCGGGGAGCTTTGAGCGGCCCCCCCGAAGGTGCGGGTCCCGGCAGACCGCACACCGCGTGCCGCCCACGGCGGCGCGCGCAGCGATTCAGGCGCTGCCCGCAGACGCCCGGGCCCGGATCCCGTGGGGGGAATCCGCTCCGGGGCACAGGAGGGCGCCCTGTACTCCGGCCCGTGGGGGGACCGGCGGCAGGGCGCCCTTCGTTTTTCTCCGCGCTTCTACCTCCGCGCGTGCGCACGGCGCCTCTTCTTCCGCGCGTGCGCACGGCCGCCGCGGCCTCCGCCGCCTCGGCACGGCGAAGCCGCCCCGGCGAGGCCGGGGCGGCTCCTGTGAGGCATGGGGCGGGCCGAGGTCAGCCGCGCTCCTCCACCGGGACGAAGTCGCGCTCGACGATGCCCGTGTAGATCTGGCGCGGGCGGCCGATGCGGGAACCCGGCTCCTTGATCATCTCGTGCCACTGCGCGATCCAGCCCGGCAGGCGGCCCAGCGCGAAGAGCACGGTGAACATCTCGGTCGGGAAGCCCATCGCCCGGTAGATCAGACCCGTGTAGAAGTCCACGTTCGGGTACAGGTTGCGGGCGACGAAGTACTCGTCGGAGAGCGCGTGCTCCTCGAGCTTCAGCGCGATGTCCAGCAGCTCGTCGGACTTGCCGAGCGCCGAGAGGACGTCGTGCGCCGCGGCCTTGATGATCTTGGCGCGCGGGTCGAAGGACTTGTACACCCGGTGGCCGAAGCCCATCAGGCGGACGCCGTCCTCCTTGTTCTTCACCTTGCGGATGAAGGCGTCGACGTCGCCGCCGTTGGCCTGGATGCCCTCGAGCATCTCCAGCACCGACTGGTTGGCGCCGCCGTGCAGCGGGCCCCAGAGGGCGCTGATGCCGGCCGAGATGGAGGCGAACATGTTCGCCTGCGAGGAGCCGACCAGGCGGACCGTGGAGGTGGAGCAGTTCTGCTCGTGGTCCGCGTGCAGGATCAGCAGCTTGTCGAGCGCCGAGACCACGACCGGGTCGAGCTCGTACTCCTCCGCCGGCACGGAGAACGTCATGCGCAGGAAGTTCTCGACGTAGCCGAGGTCGTTGCGCGGGTAGACGAACGGGTGGCCGACCGACTTCTTGTACGCGTGGGCCGCGATCGTCGGAAGCTTGGCGAGCAGGCGGATGGTGGAGAGGTGCCGCTGCTTCTCGTCGAACGGGTTGTGGCTGTCCTGGTAGAAGCTGGACAGCGCGGAGACCACCGAGGACAGCATGGCCATCGGGTGGGCGTCCCGCGGGAAGCCGCGGAAGAAGTTCTTGACGTCCTCGTGCAGCAGGGTGTGCTGCGTGATCTCGTTCTTGAACGTCGTCAGCTCGTCGACGGTCGGAAGCTCACCGTTGATCAGCAGGTAGGCGACCTCCAGGAAGGTCGACCGCTCCGCGAGCTGCTCGATCGGATAGCCGCGGTAGCGCAGGATGCCCTGCTCACCGTCCAGGTAGGTGATCGCGGATTTGTACGCCGCGGTGTTGCCGTAACCGCTGTCCAGTGTCACCAGGCCGGTCTGAGCCCGGAGCTTCGCGATGTCGAAGCCCTTGTCACCGACGGTGCTGTCGACCACCGGGTAGGTGTACTCGCCGTCGCCGTACCGCAGTACTACAGAGTTGTCGCTCACGTCTTCCCTCACCGACCTAGTCCTCATCTTCGAGGTGCCCTGACCGCCTCTACCTTCCCCCAACTGGCTCTGGCGAGTGCACTCGGGGTCGACCATCGGGCCCATCGGCGGCACTCAGTGCCGTCAACCTGTTCATCCTGCCCGTCTTGGGCGGGATGCGGAAGGTCCCTGTGACCTTTGCGACCCATTTGATCGATCATTTTTATCGAAAAGATTCCTCACTCCGGCGGGCGGGGTGCCGAGAGCCGCCCCGAGAGCCGGAAATCCAGCGCCGTGCACCGCCGGCCGGCCGACACGGTGCGCACCGCCTGACTGATGGCTTTGCGCGAGCCAACGAGGACGACGAGCTTCTTGGCGCGGGTCACCGCCGTGTAGAGCAGGTTCCGCTGGAGCATCATCCAGGCGCCGGTGGTCACCGGGATCACCACGGCCGGATACTCGCTGCCCTGCGAGCGGTGGATGGTCACCGCGTAGGCGTGGGCCAGTTCGTCGAGTTCGTCGAAGTCGTAGGGCACCTCCTCCTCCTCGTCGGTGAGCACCGTCAGCCGCTGCTCGTCGGGGTCGAGCGAGGTGACGACGCCGACCGTGCCGTTGAACACCCCATTCTTCCCCTTTTCATAATTGTTACGGATCTGTGTGACTTTGTCCCCCACGCGGAAGACGCGGCCGCCGAACCGCTTCTCCGGCAGACCGGGGCGGGCCGGGGTGACCGCCTGTTGCAGCAGCCCGTTGAGCGCGCCCGCTCCCGCCGGGCCGCGGTGCATCGGGGCGAGCACCTGCACGTCGCGGCGGGGGTCGAGGCCGAACCGGGCGGGCAGCCGGCGGGCGGCGACGTCGACGGTGAGACGGCCCGCCTCCTCCGTGTCGTCCTCGACGAAGAGGAAGAAGTCCTTCAGCCCGTCGGTGACCGGGTGCTGTCCCGCGTTGATCCGGTGGGCGTTGGTGACCACGCCGGACTGCTGGGCCTGGCGGAACACCCTGGTGAGGCGGACGGAGGGGACCGGGCTGCCGTCGGCCAGCAGGTCGCGCAGCACCTCACCGGCGCCGACGCTGGGGAGCTGGTCCACGTCCCCCACGAAGAGCAGGTGGGCGCCGGGGGCGACCGCCTTGACGAGCTTGTTGGCGAGCAGCAGGTCCAGCATGGAGGCCTCGTCGACGACGACCAGGTCGGCGTCGAGGGGGCGGTCCTGGTCGTAGGCGGCGTCACCGCCGGGCTTGAGCTCGAGCAGCCGGTGGACCGTGGAGGCCTCGGCGCCGGTGAGCTCGGCGAGCCGCTTGGCGGCCCGGCCGGTGGGCGCGGCCAGCACCACCTTGGCGCGCTTGGCGCGAGCCAGCTCCACGATCGAGCGGACCGTGAACGACTTGCCGCAGCCCGGCCCGCCGGTGAGCACGGCGGCCTTCTCGGTCAGCGCCAGCCGGACGGCGGCCTCCTGCTCGGGCGCCAGGTCGGCGCCGGTCCGGGTGCGCAGCCAGTCGAGCGCCTTGCCCCAGTCGACGCCCTGGAACCAGGGCATCCGGTCGTCCTCGGCGCGCAGCAGCCGCAGCAGCCGGGAGGCCAGCGCCTGCTCCGCACGGTGGAACGGGACCAGGTAGACGCCGGTGACGAGACCGTCGCCGGTCCCCGCGCCGCCGTCCGGTCCGGGGACCTTCTCGCGGACCACCCCCGGCTCCTCGCCGTCCGGTCCCGGCCCGGCCAGCTCGGACAGGCACTCGATGACCAGGCCGGTGTCGACCTGGAGCAGCTTGACGGCGTCGGCGATCAGGCGCTCCTCGGGGAGGAAGCAGTTGCCCTGGTCGGCGGACTGGGAGAGCGCGTACTGGAGGCCCGCCTTGACGCGCTCGGGGCTGTCGTGGGGTATGCCGACGGACTGCGCGATCTTGTCGGCGGTGAGGAAGCCGATGCCCCAGACGTCGGCGGCGAGCCGGTAGGGCTGGTTCCGCACCACGGAGATGGAGGCGTCGCCGTACTTCTTGTAGATGCGCACCGCGATGGAGGTCGACACCTCGACGGTCTGGAGGAAGAGCATCACCTCCTTGATCGCCTTCTGCTCCTCCCACGCCGCGGCGATCCGGCGCGTGCGCTTGGGGCCGAGGCCGGGGACCTCGACGAGGCGGTCCGGCGACTCCTCGATGACCGTGAGGGTGTCCAGGCCGAAGTGGCGCGTGATGCGGTCGGCGAAGACCGGACCGATGCCCTTGACGAGGCCGGAGCCGAGGTAGCGGCGGATGCCCTGGACCGTGGCGGGCAGGACGGTGGTGTAGTTCTCGACGTGGAACTGCTTGCCGTACTGGGGGTGGGAGCCCCAGCGGCCCTCCATGCGCAGCGACTCCCCGACCTGCGCGCCGAGCAACGCGCCGACGACGGTGAGGAGTTCACCCGGGCCCGAGCCGCGGCCGGTGTCCACCCGGGCGACGGTGTAGCCGTTCTCCTCGTTGGCGTACGTGACGCGTTCGAGCACGCCTTCGAGCACGGCGGGCTTGCGGACGGGCTCAGTTGCCATGGTCCGACGTTACCGCCGCGGGACGACAGTGCCGCGGGGCCTGTGGAAAACCGGGGAGGAACGGGCGGTCAGCTCTTGCGGGCGACGTCGCGGGCCCACAGGACGAGGGGGATCTGGAGGGGGAGCCTGCCGTACGCGGCGGCCTTGAGCGGGGCGGGGCGGTGGCGCCAGTCCCGGGCCATCTTCACGTTGGCGGGGAAGACGCCGACGAAGAAGGCGGTGGCGGCCATGGCGGCCGTGCGCCGCGTGCGGGGCGCGGCCAGACCGGCGGCCAGGGCGAGTTCGACGGCGCCGCTGGCATAGGTCCAGGCACGGGCGGAGCCGGGCAGGCTCCCGGGGACGATGCCGTCGAAGACGCGGGGGCGGGCGAAGTGGGCGGCGCCGGCCGTGGCGAGGAGGGCGGCGAGGGCGAGGGGCGAGCGGGACATCGAGTACTCCTCCGAGGGTCTCCTCCGAACGGGACGCCGCGATGCTACTCGCCGGTAAGGGCTGAGCGGCGGCGATCGCGGCAATCGCCGCCGACCCGCCTCGCTCACCCATGATCACTACTGCTCACATGAGCGAGCTATGTCACAAACCCGGGTCAGGGTCTTGTCATCCGACCGTGTAATCGTTTCCAATCCCTCTTGTAATCGTTTCCACAAGGAGGTGGAACCGCGGATGCCTGGCATCAAGGATGTCGCCGCGCGCGCCGGTGTCTCCGTCGCCACCGTGTCACGGGCGCTCAACCGCCACCCGTCGGTGAGCGAGGAGGCCCGCGCCAGGGTGCTGGCCGCGGTCGAGGAGCTGGGGTACCGCCCCAACGCCGTCGCCCGGTCCCTGCGCACCGACCAGACCCGCACCGTGGGGCTGGTGATCAGCGACGTGATGAACCCCTACTTCACCGAGCTCGCCAGGGCCGTGGAGGAGGAGGCGCGCGCCCTCGGCTACAGCGTGATCATCGGGAACGCCGACGAGCGTCCCGAGCTCCAGGACCACCACATCCGCAATCTGGTGGACCGCCGGATCGACGGTCTGCTGGTCTCCCCCACCGACGGCGGCACCCCGCTGCTGCTGGACACCGCGCGCGCCGGGACCCCCGTGGTCTTCGTGGACCGGTGGATCCCCGGCGCCGACGACGTGGACGTCCCGGTGGTCCGCTCCGACGGCCGCGGCGCCGTCCGGGACCTGGTCGCCCACCTCCACCGCCTCGGTCACCGCCGGCTCGCCATCATCGCGGGCCCCGCGGCCACCACCACCGGCAGCGAGCGCGTCGAGGCGTTCCGCGAGGCGCTCGCCACGCACGGACTGGAGCTGCCCGACGCCTACATCGGCCAGGGCGACTTCCAGGCCGACAGCGGCCGCCGTGCCACCGAGCGCTTCCTCGACCTGCCCAAGCCCCCCGAGGCCGTCTTCGCCGCCGACAACCTGATGGCGCTGGGCGCCCTGGACGCCGTGCGCGCGCGGGGCCTGCGGGTGCCGGAGGACATCGCGCTGGCGGCCTTCGACGACATCCCCTGGTTCGTCCACACCGGCCCCCCGGTGACCGCGATCGCCCAGCCGACCGGCGAGCTCGGCCGCGCGGCCGTGCGCGCCCTCGTCGACCGCATCGAGGGCCGGACCGCCCGGTCCGTCACCCTCCCCGCCCGGCTCGTCGTACGCCGCTCGTGCGGCGAGGACGGCGAGACCCATCCCCAGAAGAGGAGCGACCCGTGAGCGACACGGACGAGTTGCTGCGCATCGAAGGAGTGCGCAAGGCCTTCCCCGGCGTGGTCGCGCTCGACGGCGTCGACTTCGACCTGCGGCGCGGCGAGGTGCACGTGCTGCTCGGTGAGAACGGCGCGGGCAAGAGCACGCTGATCAAGACGCTCTCCGGCGCCCACCGCCCGGACGAGGGCCGGATCCTGGTCGACGGCCGGGAGGTGACGATCGGCAGCGCGCAGGACGCCGAGAAGCTCGGCATCGCGACCATCTACCAGGAGTTCAACCTGGTCCCGGACCTGACCGTGGCCGAGAACATCTTCCTGGGCCGCCAGCCCCGCCGGTACGGCATGATCGACCGCCGCCGCATGGAGGCCGAGGCCGCCGAGCTGCTGGAGCGGGTCGGCGTGCCGGTCTCGCCGCGTGCCCGGGTGCGTGACCTGGGCATCGCCCGCCTCCAGATGGTGGAGATCGCCAAGGCGCTCAGCCTGGACGCCCGGGTGCTGATCATGGACGAGCCGACCGCGGTGCTCACCTCGGAGGAGGTGGAGAAGCTGTTCTCCATCGTCCGCCGGCTGCGCGAGGACGGCGTCGGCGTCGTCTTCATCACCCACCACCTGGAGGAGATCGCCGCACTCGGCGACCGCGTCACCGTCATCCGCGACGGCCGCAGCGTCGGCCGGGTCCCGGCCTCCACCCCGGAGGCCGAGCTGGTGCGCCTGATGGTGGGCCGCTCCATCGAGCAGCAGTACCCGCGCGAGCGGGCCGCGGCCGGCGAGCCGCTGCTGCGGGTGGCGGGGCTGACCCGGGACGGCGTCTTCCACGACGTCTCCTTCGAGGTCCGCGCCGGTGAGGTCGTCGGCGTCGCCGGCCTGGTCGGCGCGGGCCGCACCGAGGTGGTGCGCGCCGTCTTCGGCGCCGACCCCTACGACGCGGGCTCGGTGACGGTGGCGGGCGAGGCGGTGCGCCGGCACGACGTCAACGCCGCGCTGGACGCCGGGATCGGGCTGATCCCCGAGGACCGCAAGGGCCAGGGCCTGGTGCTCGACGCCTCGGTGGCGGAGAACCTGGGCCTGGTCACCCTCCGGTCGTCGACGAAGGCCGGGCTGGTGGACCGCAAGGGCCAGCGGCGGGCCGCCGGGCGGATCGCCGAGCAGCTCGGCGTCCGGATGGCCGGTCTCGACCAGCAGGTGCGCACCCTGTCCGGCGGCAACCAGCAGAAGGTCGTCATCGGCAAGTGGCTGCTCGCCGACACCCGGGTGCTGATCCTCGACGAGCCGACCCGCGGCATCGACGTGGGCGCCAAGGTCGAGATCTACCAGCTCATCAACGAACTCACGGCCGCCGGAGCGGCGGTCCTGATGGTCTCCAGCGACCTGCCCGAGGTGCTCGGCATGAGCGACCGGGTCCTGGTGATGGCCCAGGGCCGGATCGCGGGCGAACTGCCCGCCGACGAGGCGACCCAGGACGCGGTGATGGCTCTCGCCGTCTCCCCGCAGTCCACGAACACCACCGGCGACGAGGCCGGCGACGAGGAAGGGAAGGCCCCCCGTGGCCACTGACACGCTCAAGAGCAAGCCGGGCGCGAGTGGCGCCGGCGGCCTGCGCCGCATTCTTCTCGACAACGGCGCGCTGACCGCGCTGATCGTCCTGGTCGTCGCCATGTCGGCGCTGTCCGGCGACTTCCTGACGGCGGACAACCTGCTGAACATCGGCGTCCAGGCGGCGGTCACCGCCATCCTGGCGTTCGGCGTCACCTTCGTCATCGTCTCGGCGGGCATCGACCTGTCGGTGGGCTCGGTGGCCGCGCTGTCGGCGACCGTGCTGGCGTGGACGGCGACCTCCGAGGGCGTGCCGGTGTGGATCGCCGTGATCCTCGCGGTCGCCACCGGTCTGGCCTGCGGCCTGGTCAACGGCGTGCTGATCTCCTACGGGAAGCTGCCGCCGTTCATCGCCACCCTGGCCATGCTGTCGATCGCCCGCGGTCTGTCGCTGGTGATCTCGCAGGGCAGCCCGATCCCGTTCCCGGACTCGGTCTCGCACCTCGGTGACACCCTCGGCGGCTGGCTGCCGGTGCCGGTCCTGGTGATGATCGTCATGGGTCTGATCACGGCGCTGGTGCTGGGCCGCACCTACATCGGCCGCTCCATGTACGCCATCGGCGGCAACGAGGAGGCCGCGCGCCTCTCCGGCCTGAAGGTCAAGAAGCAGAAGCTGGCGATCTACGCCCTGTCCGGACTGTTCGCCGCCGCGGCGGGCATCGTGCTGGCCTCCCGCCTCTCCTCCGCGCAGCCGCAGGCCGCGCAGGGCTACGAGCTGGACGCGATCGCGGCGGTCGTCATCGGCGGCGCCTCGCTGGCCGGCGGCGTCGGCAAGGCCTCCGGCACCCTGATCGGCGCGCTGATCCTGGCCGTGCTGCGCAACGGCCTCAACCTGCTCTCCGTCTCCGCCTTCTGGCAGCAGGTCGTCATCGGCGTGGTCATCGCGCTCGCCGTCCTGCTCGACACCGTCCGCCGCAAGGCGGGCGCCACCCCGGCGGCGGCCGGTGCGGCGGGCGGCGGCAACCGCGGCAACCGCGGCAAGCAGGCGCTGACCTACCTGCTGGCCGCCGTGGTCGCGGCGGCGGTGGTGGCCGCGATGTCCTTCCTGCACAACGGCTCCGACCAGGCCGCCAAGCAGAAGGTGGGCCTGTCGCTCTCCACCCTGAACAACCCGTTCTTCGTCCAGATCCGCCAGGGCGCGGAGCAGGAGGCGAAGAAGCTGGGCGTGGACCTGACCGTCACCGACGCGCAGAACGACGCGTCCCAGCAGGCCAACCAGCTGCAGAACTTCACCAGCTCCGGCCTGTCCACCATCGTGGTCAACCCGGTCGACTCGGACGCGGCGGGCCCGTCGGTCCGCTCGGCCAACAAGGCGGACATCCCGGTGGTGGCCGTGGACCGCGGCGTCAACAAGGCGGAGATCGACGCGCTGGTCGCCTCGGACAACGTCGAGGGCGGCCGGATGGCGGCCCGTGCGCTGGGCGAGAAGCTGGGCGGCGAGGGCACCATCGTGATCCTCCAGGGCCAGGCGGGCACCTCCGCCAGCCGTGAGCGCGGCCAGGGCTTCGCCGAGGGGCTCGAGGAGTTCCCGGGCATCGAGGTCGTCGCCAAGCAGCCCGCGGACTTCGACCGCACCAAGGGCCTGGACGTCATGAGCAACCTGCTGCAGGCGCACCCCGACATCGAGGGCGTGTTCGCCGAGAACGACGAGATGGCGCTCGGCGCCGCCAAGGCGCTCGGTGCGAAGGCCGGCAAGGACGTGCAGGTCGTCGGCTTCGACGGCACCCCGGACGGTCTCCAGGCCGTCGAGGCGGGCACCCTCTACGCCTCGGTCGCCCAGCAGCCCACCGAGCTGGGCAGGATCGCGGTGCGCAACGCGCTGGACGCCGCGCAGGGCAAGGACCTCAAGGACCTGGTCAAGGTGCCGGTGAAGGTCGTCACCAAGGAGAACGTCGGCTCGTTCGGCGGCTGACGGTCCGAGTGGTCCGAGTGAGGGAGACAGTGATGTACGACTACGACCTGGTGGTCGTCGGTTCGGCCAACGCCGACCTGGTGATCGGCGTCGAGCGCCGGCCCGCCGCCGGTGAGACGGTGCTCGGCTCCGACCTGGCCGTCCACCCGGGCGGCAAGGGCGCCAACCAG
>NZ_JACADT010000760.1:0-2781 GCF_013421635.1 Streptomyces sp. UH6
CGGGGACGACAGGAACAGCAGGATCAGCGCCAGCACCGCCGCCAGCACCGCGAACGCCGTGACCCCGACCAGCGCGAACGCCGCCGCGCCCAGCACGCCGTGCACGACGGCGACCGTCACCAGCAGTCCCGTGCCGAGGCGCCCCAGCGCGCGGCCGCGGATCGCGGAGACCAGGACCACCGCACCGCACGCCACGAAGAACAGGGCGAACAGCACCGCCCCGATCCGCGACGAGCGGGCCACCATGTCCGGGTCGAGTCCGGCGAGCGACATCCGCTGCCCCTCGACCACCATGGCGAGGAACCAGTTGAGCCACGCCACCCCGGCCGCCTCGGCGAACATCGCCGCCGCCAGGACGACGGCAACCGTCCTGCGCACCACCGGCCCCACCCACTTCCGCTGTTTCCGCCGTGCCCCGTCGGGCGCGGGAGCACCCGCCCGGGACCCTTTCGAGAGCCTGCCACTCCCCCGACCGGCGCATTACCCGGGGTATCTCCCAGGGTGGCGCGAACGTTACTCACGGGTATACGCAGCGGCAAGAGTTCTGACGGCCGCAAAGATTCGGCGAGGTGTTCGTAGGGAGTCCACAAAGAAACACGGCCCGCGGCGGCGTGGCTTTACAGAGACCTGGGCCACATACCCGGGCTAGGGTTTCCGGGGGGAGTCCCGCACCACCCGACGCGACAAGGGATTTCACGGCTCGGCACCCGCCGGCAGATCCTGGTTTCACGCTCCGTGTGGGCAAGCTCACCACTGTGGACGGGTCGTAGTGACGTGTCGGCAGTCCCTAAACTCGGCTTGTTTCAAGGAGGGAGCCTTCATCGTGCGCAAGGTGCTCATCGCCAACCGTGGCGAAATCGCAGTCCGCGTCGCCCGGGCATGCCGGGATGCCGGTATCGCGAGCGTGGCCGTGTATGCAGACCCCGACCGGGACGCTCTGCACGTGCGTGCCGCGGACGAGGCGTTCGCCCTCGGCGGTGACACCCCGGCGACCAGCTACCTGGACATCGCCAAGGTGCTGCAGGCCGCCGCGGATTCGGGCGCCGACGCGATCCACCCCGGTTACGGGTTCCTGTCCGAGAACGCGGAGTTCGCGCAGGCGGTGATCGACGCCGGTCTGAACTGGATCGGCCCGCCGCCGCAGGCCATCCGCGACCTCGGCGACAAGGTGGCCGCCCGTCACATCGCGCAGCGCGCGGGCGCCCCGCTGGTGGCCGGCACGCCGGACCCGGTGTCCGGGGCCGACGAGGTGGTGGCGTTCGCCAAGGAGCACGGCCTGCCCATCGCCATCAAGGCGGCGTTCGGCGGCGGCGGCCGCGGCCTGAAGGTCGCCCGCACCCTCGAAGAGGTGCCGGAGCTGTACGACTCGGCGGTCCGCGAGGCCGTCGCGGCCTTCGGCCGGGGCGAGTGCTTCGTGGAGCGCTACCTGGACAAGCCGCGTCACGTCGAGACCCAGTGCCTCGCCGACAAGCACGGCAACGTGGTCGTGGTCTCCACCCGTGACTGCTCCCTGCAGCGCCGCCACCAGAAGCTGGTCGAGGAGGCCCCGGCGCCGTTCCTCTCCGAGGCGCAGGTCGAGGAGCTGTACGCCGCGTCCAAGGCCATCCTCAAGGAGGCCGGTTACGTCGGCGCGGGCACCGTGGAGTTCCTGGTCGGCGCGGACGGCACGATCTCCTTCCTGGAGGTCAACACCCGCCTCCAGGTCGAGCACCCGGTGACCGAGGAGGTCGCCGGCATCGACCTGGTGCGCGAGATGTTCCGCATCGCCGACGGCGAGGAGCTCGGCTACGGCGACCCGGAACTGCGCGGCCACTCCTTCGAGTTCCGCATCAACGGCGAGGACCCGGGCCGGGGCTTCCTGCCCGCCCCGGGCACCGTCACCGTCTTCGAGGGGCCGTCCGGTCCCGGCGTCCGCCTGGACGCGGGCGTGGAGTCGGGCAGCGTCATCGGCCCCGCCTGGGACTCCCTGCTGGCCAAGCTGATCGTCACCGGCCGCACCCGCAAGGAGGCCCTGCAAAGGGCCGCGCGCGCCCTGGACGAGTTCAAGGTCGAGGGCATGGCCACGGCCATCCCGTTCCACCGCGCGGTGGTCCGGGACCCGGCGTTCGCCCCGGAACTCACCGGCTCCGCCGACCCGTTCACCATCTACACCCGGTGGATCGAGTCCGAGTTCGTCAACGAGATCCCGCCGTTCGCCGCCCCGGCGGACACCGAGAGCGACGACGAGGCGGACCGCGAGACGGTCGTGGTCGAGGTCGGCGGCAAGCGGCTGGAGGTCTCCCTCCCCTCCTCGCTCGGCATGTCCCTGGCCCGCACCGGCCTGGCCGCCGGCGCCAAGCCCAAGCGGCGCGCCGCGAAGAAGTCCGGCCCGGCCGCCTCCGGCGACACCCTCGCCTCGCCCATGCAGGGCACGATCGTCAAGATCGCGGTCGAGGAGGGCCAGGAGGTCAAGGAGGGCGACCTGATCGTCGTCCTGGAGGCCATGAAGATGGAGCAGCCCCTCAACGCGCACCGCTCGGGCACGGTCAAGGGCCTGTCCGCCGAGGTCGGGGCGTCCGTCAGCTCCGGCGCCGCCATCTGCGAGATCAAGGACTGACCCGTACCGCCCGGAGGGCGCGGGAGGCCACCGGCTTCCCGCGCCCTCCGGCGTTTCCACCGGTCACCGGCGACGCGGGCACGGACGCGGCCCCGGCCACCCGCCCGCCCGGCCACAGACGGCTCTCGCCCACGACGCCCCCGGCCACCCACACCACCAGGCCACCGGGAACCGCCGGGTCACCG
>NZ_JACADT010000761.1:0-2780 GCF_013421635.1 Streptomyces sp. UH6
ACGCTGGACGGCGTCCGCCACACCTTCCACCGGGCCGGCGACTGGCTCGGCCGGGAGGGCGATGCCTGGCAGGTCCGCGACCACGACCCGGTGGCCGCCTCGCTCACGGGCGCGGCCCGCGCGGGCGCCGACTCGCTCACCGCCCCCATGCCGGGGACGGTGACGGTCGTCAAGGCCGCCGTCGGCGACCGGGTGGAGGCCGGCCAGAGTCTGCTGGTGGTGGAGGCGATGAAGATGGAGCACGTCATCTCCGCGCCGCACGCCGGCACGGTCGCCGAGCTCGACGTCACCCCCGGCACCGCCGTCGCCATGGACCAGGTCCTCGCCGTGATCACGCCCGACGCGGAACCCGGCGCCGCGGCCGGCGCAGCATCGGGCTCCGCAACCGGCGTCGCCGCTTCCGGTGCGGAAGGGGAGGGTGCGCGGTGACCGCGAACGGACCGGCCGGGATCACCGGACTGCCGATCACCGGACTGCCGATCGCCGGACTGCCGATGCGGGTCCCTGCCGAGGGCCTGCCCGCCCGGGTGCGGATCTACGAGGTCGGCGCACGTGACGGCCTGCAGAACGAGAAGGGGACGGTCCCCACCGAGGTGAAGGCGGAGTTCGTCCGCCGTCTCGCCGCGGCCGGCCTGTCGACGGTCGAGGCCACCAGCTTCGTCCACCCCAAGTGGGTGCCGCAGCTGGCCGACGCCGAGCAGCTGTTCCCGTTGGTCCGCGACCTTCCGGTGGAGCTGCCGGTGCTGGTGCCCAACGAGCGCGGGCTGGACCGGGCCCTGGCGCTCGGCGCGCGCACGGTCGCGCTGTTCGCCAGCGCCACCGAGTCCTTCGCCAGGGCCAACCTCAACCGCACGGTGGCCGAGTCGCTGGCCATGTTCGAGCCGGTCGCCGCCCGTGCCAAGGCGGAGGGGCTCCACGTCCGCGCCTATGTCTCGATGGTCTTCGGTGACCCGTGGGAGGGCCCCGTCGCCGTCCCCCAGGCCGTGGAGGTCTGCCGGGCGCTGCTCGGCATGGGCGCCGACGAGCTGAGCCTGGGCGACACGATCGGCGTCGCCACCGCGGGCCATGTCCGCGCCGTGCTCACCGCGCTGCGGGAGGCCGGCGTCGCCACCGAGGCGATCGGCGTCCACTTCCACGACACCTACGGCCAGGCCCTGGCCAACACGCTGGCAGCCCTCCAGTTGGGTGTCACCACCGTCGACGCCTCCGCAGGAGGCCTCGGCGGCTGCCCCTACGCGAAGTCCGCCACCGGCAACCTCGCGACCGAGGACCTGGTGTGGATGCTCCAGGGCCTCGGCGTCGAGACCGGTGTCGACCTCGGCCGTCTCACCGCCACCAGCGTGTGGATGGCCGAACAGCTGGGCCGGCCCAGCCCGTCCCGCACCGTCCGAGCCCTCTCCCACCAGGAGCAGTGACGCGATGACCGCCACCACCGCCACCCCGATGGACCGCCGCCTCAGCCCGGAGCTGGAGGAGCTGCGCCGTACCGTCGAGGAGTTCGCCCACGACGTGGTCGCCCCCAAGATCGGCGACTACTACGAGCGGCACGAGTTCCCTTACGAGATCGTCCGTGAGATGGGCCGCATGGGCCTGTTCGGCCTGCCCTTCCCCGAGGAGTACGGCGGCATGGGAGGCGACTACTTCGCCTTGGGCGTCGCCCTGGAGGAGCTGGCCCGGGTCGACTCCTCCGTCGCCATCACGCTGGAGGCCGGCGTCTCGCTGGGCGCCATGCCCCTGCACCTCTTCGGCACCGAGGCGCAGAAGCGGGAGTGGCTGCCGCGTCTGTGTTCCGGTGAGGTGCTCGGCGCCTTCGGTCTGACCGAGCCCGAGGGCGGATCGGACGCGGGCGCCACCCGCACCACCGCCCGGCTCGACGAGGCCACCGGCGAGTGGGTGATCAACGGCTCGAAGTGCTTCATCACCAACTCCGGCACCGACATCACCGGCCTGGTGACGGTCACCGCCGTCACCGGCCGCAAGCCGGACGGCCGGCCGGAGATCTCCGCGATCATCGTTCCCTCCGGAACCCCGGGGTTCACGGTGGCCGCCCCCTACTCCAAGGTCGGCTGGAACGCCTCGGACACCCGGGAGCTCTCCTTCACCGACGTCCGTGTCCCGGCCGCCAACCTGGTCGGCGAGGAGGGCCGCGGCTACGCGCAGTTCCTGCGCATCCTCGACGAGGGGCGGATCGCCATCGCCGCGCTGGCCACCGGCCTGGCCCAGGGCTGCGTGGACGAGTCGGTGAAGTACGCCAAGGAGCGGCGGGCGTTCGGCCGTCCCATCGGCGCCAACCAGGCCATCCAGTTCAAGATCGCCGACATGGAGATGAAGGCCCACACGGCCCGCCTCGCCTGGCACGACGCGGCGGCGCGGATGGTGGCGGGGCAGCCGTTCAAGAAGGAGGCGGCCATCGCCAAGCTGTACTCCTCGACGGTCGCCGTGGACAACGCCCGTGAGGCCACCCAGATCCACGGCGGGTACGGCTTCATGAACGAGTACCCGGTGGCCCGGATGTGGCGCGACTCCAAGATCCTGGAGATCGGCGAGGGCACCAGCGAGGTCCAGCGGATGCTGATCGCCCGCGAGTTGGGCCTCTCGGACTGACACGCCCCCTCCCCCTCGGGTCACCGCACCTGGCCGGGGCCGCAGCCTCGCCCGCGGCCCCCGCGGTACCCGAGGGCCCTTCGCCCCCGCCGCGGGCGGCCTCAGGTCACGGCCCCCTCACGGGCCTCAGACCCGGACTCCACGCAGGTGTCAGGGTCCGCCCTCCCCGCGGGCCC
>NZ_JACADT010000762.1:0-2776 GCF_013421635.1 Streptomyces sp. UH6
CCGCACGGCGGGAAAGCGCTCCCGGAACCGGTCGGCCCACTGCCAGTGCGCGGTGGCCCGCCGCCCGTCCAGCACCCCGGCCTCGGCCAGGGTGAACGCCCCGCTGCAGAAACCCACCAGCCGCGCCCCGCGCGCGTGCGCCCGCCGGACCGCGTCCAGGACCTCGGGGCGGCGCGGCACCTCCACGTCGGGCCGGTTGGGGACGATCAGGGTGTCCGCGGACTCGGCGGCCTCCAGCCCCGCCACCTTGGCCAGGGTGAAGAACCCGTCCCGCATCAAGGTCTCCGGCCCTGGGGAGCAGAGCCGGAAGTCGTAGAGCTCCCGCCCCAGTTCCGGTCTGCGGAGCCCGAACACCTCGGTGGCGCAGCCCAGTTCGAAGGGATTGGAGTTCTCGTCGACGATCACCACGACCCGGTGCGAGGATCCTTGCGGCATGTGCGCATTCTGGCACTCACGCCGTGCGGCGGCGGGCGGACAGCATGACCGGCATGACCGACGACACCTCGCACCGCCCCGGCCCCGTCGACCTCTCCCGCGCCCTGGCCTCGTTCGACTCCCTGTGGAGCCCCCGCATCGTCGCCCGCGTCAACGACTACGACGTGCGCGTCGCCAAGGTCCGCGGCGACCACGTCTGGCACGTCCACGAGGACACCGACGAGTTCTTCCTGGTCCTCGACGGCGAGCTCCTCATCGCCCTGCGCGAACCGGACGGAGAGCGCACCGTCCGGCTGCCCGCGGGAACCGCGTTCACCGTCCCGCGCGGCGTCGAGCACCGGCCGTCCGCACCCGACGGTGCCCGGCTGCTGCTCCTCGAGCCGTCGGGGACCTCGTCCGTCGGCGACCGGCGCGAGGAGACTCCCGCACACGTGGACGCGACGACCGGACACCCTCTCGTCCTCTGAGGCCGCCGCGCGGGCGTGCGGGGGTCAGTCGGCGGCCGGCCCGTCGGGGAGCTCGATCCGCAGGGTGAGCTGTCGGAGCAGCGCTGCCAGACAGGCACGGTCCTCCGCCCGCAGGGAGTCGAAGATCCGGCTCTCCGCCCGGCCGCGTAGGACCGTCGCCCGGCGCCAGATCCGCTCGCCGGCCTCGGTGATCACGACGTCCACCCGTCGGCGGTCGCCGGTGGCCGGGGTGCGCCGGACCCACCCGGCCCTCTCCAGCGCGTCGAGACGGCCCGTCATGCCCGCGCCGCTGACCCCGAGGTCGGCGGCGAGCGCGGAGGGCGTGGCCCGGCCGGGGGTGTCCCGGATCATCAGCAGGTGCAGCGTCTCGTAGGCGCAGTTCTGCAGGCCGACCTCGTCGAGGGCGTGGCGCACGGACTGCCGGAGGTGGCGGAGGATGCGGTCGAGCCGGACCGTGATCGCCTCCACCTCGTCGTCGAGGGGGAGGCATGCCGCGTGGTCCCGCCGCCGGGAGAGGTGCCGGTCGGCCCAGTCTCCGAGGTGGTCGTCGCTTTCCGTCTCCGCCGTGGCCATGGCGCGATCCTAGGCGCAGGCCCTCGGTTGGCCTGATAGTTGATTGACCAATAATTAGCTGGCGAACTAGCTTCCCGGCGTGAACAGCAGACAAGTCCTTCGGCACCGCGACTTCCGGCTCTTGGTGACCGGAGCCTCGGTGAGCTCCCTCGGCAACGCCATCACCCCCGTGGCGCTCGCCTTCGCCGTGCTCGACCTCGGTGGCTCGCTGACCGACCTCGGCCTGGTGGAGGCCGTCTTCGCGATATGCCAGGTCGTCACCATGCTCGCCGGCGGAGTCCTGGGTGACCGGTTCTCGCGCAAGCTGATGATGGAGGGCTCCTCCGCGGTCAGCGCCGTGGTGATGGCGCTCATGGCGACCGCGGTGGTGCTCGACGCGGCCACGATATGGCTGATCGCGGTGCTCGGCGGCATCGGGGGAGTGGTCACGGCCCTCAGCCGGCCCTCCTCCAAGGCGATGACCCGCGTGGTCGTCCCGGAGTCCGACCTCTCCGACGCGGTGGCGCTGCGCTCCCTGCTGGACAGTGTGTGCCGGACCCTCGGCTACGCGGTCGCGGGCCTCCTGGTCGCCGCGGTGGGCCCGGGATGGGCCGTCGCGGTCGACGCCGCGACCTTCGCCGTGGCGGCCGTCGCCTTCGGCCGCATGGGCGTGGCCGACGCCCGCGCGCCGCGCACGACGTCGCCCCTGACGGACCTCGGCGAAGGGTTCCGGGAGGTCGCGCGACGCACCTGGCTGTGGCTGCTGATCCTCCAGGCGCTGCTCTACCACCTCTTCTACGGGGGAGCGCAGGCCGTGCTCGGGCCGGTCGTCGTGGGGGAGGAGCTCGGGCGTTCCGCCTGGGGCTTCGCCCTCTCCGCCCTGATGGCGGGCTTCGTCGCCGGCGGACTGCTCGCCCTGCGGGTCAGGCCCCGCCGGCCGCTGGGCCAGGGCGTCGTGCTGCTGGCCCTCACCGGGATCTTCCCCCTCGCCATGGCGCTGTCGGACACCCTGTGGCCGGTGATGCTGGGGGCCTTCGTGCACGGCGTCGGCCTGCAGATGTTCAGCGTGTACTGGGACCAGGCCATCCAGAGCCAGGTGCCGGACGACAAGCTGGCGCGGGTGTACGCCTTCGACTCGGTCGGCTCGTTCGTGGCCCGGCCCCTCGGCCTCGCCCTGACCGGTCCGGTCGCCGCGGCGGTGGGGGTCGACACCTGGCTGCTGGTGGTCGCCGCCGTGATCTCCGGCTCCTCGCTGGCGGTCCTGTCCTTCCGCGAGGTGCGCGCGCTCGAGCGGGTGGAAGCGGTGCGGGTGGGCTGACGCG
>NZ_JACADT010000763.1:0-2776 GCF_013421635.1 Streptomyces sp. UH6
CGACGACCGCCCCCGTCCGTCTGATGCCCGGTCCGATGTTCCACCTGGTGCGCGGGCCGCGGCCGCGCCCGGTCCTGGGTCCTGTGCGTCGCACGTCGCCTCCTGAATGGTCCGATGTCCCGATCGGATGTCCCCCTGGGTGTGTACTGGCGGGTAGGCGGGGTTGGGAAGAGGACGAACCGGTCAACCGGTTGGAGGGGATGCGTGCGGCGGACCGGCCGGCGCTCCGGCCGGGCGGAACCCGATGAGGCGGACGAGGAGAGGGACGACGATGACGAGCGGGACGGAACGGGAAGCCGCGGTGGACGGGACCGGGGAGGCCGGGCGGTGGCGGGTCGAGCACGACTCGATGGGTGAGGTGCGGGTCCCCGCCACGGCGCGGTGGCGGGCGCAGACCCAGCGCGCGGTGGAGAACTTCCCCCTGTCGGGGCAGCGCCTGGAGCGCGCCCACATCGAGGCGCTGGCCCGCATCAAGGGCGCCGCCGCCAAGGTCAACGCCGAACTGGGCGTGCTGGACGGCCGGATCGCGGAGGCGGTCCGCGCGGCGGCGGCCGAGGTCGCCGAAGGGCGGTGGGACGACCACTTCCCGGTCGACGTCTTCCAGACGGGCTCCGGCACCTCGTCCAACATGAACATGAACGAGGTGCTCGCCACCCTGGCGAGCGAGCGGCTCGGCCGGGACGTCCACCCCAACGACCACGTGAACGCCTCCCAGTCCTCGAACGACGTCTTCCCGTCGTCCCTGCACATCGCGGCCACGGCGGCGGTCACCCGGGACCTGATCCCGGCGCTGGAGCACCTGGCGGCGGCGCTGGAGCGCAAGGCCGAGGAGTTCGCCGACGCGGTGAAGGCGGGCCGGACCCACCTGATGGACGCCACCCCGGTGACCCTCGGGCAGGAGTTCGGCGGCTACGCGGCGCAGATCCGGTACGGCGTGGAGCGGCTGGAGGCCTCGCTGCCGCGGCTGGCGGAACTCCCGCTGGGCGGCACGGCGGTGGGCACCGGCATCAACACCCCGCCCGGTTTCTCCGCGGCGGTGATCGCCGAGGTGGCGCGGGACACCGGGCTGCCGCTCACCGAGGCGCGGGACCACTTCGAGGCGCAGAGCGCCCGGGACGGCGTGGTGGAGACCAGCGGGCAGCTGCGCACCGTCGCGGTCGGCCTGACCAAGATCTGCAACGACCTGCGCTGGATGTCCTCCGGGCCCCGCACCGGCCTGGCCGAGATCAGCCTGCCCGACCTCCAGCCCGGCTCGTCGATCATGCCGGGCAAGGTCAACCCGGTGGTGCCGGAGGCGGTGCTGATGGTGGCGGCGCAGGTGATCGGCAACGACGCCACGGTGGCCTGGGCGGGCGCGGCGGGCAACTTCGAGCTGAACGTGATGCTGCCGGTGATCGCCAAGAACGTGCTGGAGTCGGTGCGGCTGCTCGCCAACGCCTCCCGGCTGCTGGCCGACCGCACGGTGGACGGGATCGTCGCGCACCGCGAGAGGGCCCTGGAGTACGCCGAGTCCTCCCCGTCGGTGGTCACCCCGCTCAACCGCTACATCGGGTACGAGGAGGCCGCCAAGGTGGCGAAGCGGGCGCTGGCGGAACGCCGCACCATCCGCCAGGTGGTGCTGGAGTGCGGCTACGTGGAGCGCGGGGACCTCACCCTGGAGCAACTGGACGAGGCGCTGGACGTCCTGCGGATGACCCGCCCCTAGCCCAGGGCCCGTTGCCGCACGGCGACCGTTGCCGCACGGGGACCGTTGCCGCACGGGGACCGCGCCGTCGCCGTGCCGGCACCGCGCCGCCGCGGCGCGCGTGACGCGTGCCGCAGCGGCGCGCCCGGACCGGCGCCTAGGATCACGGCATGACAGCAGACTGCGGAGCGCGGCGGCGGGGCGGAAGCGGGGCGACGGAGTACTGGGCCCCCGGCAGTCACATCCTGTGGCGGTACCGGGAGAACGCCGGGGCCGGCTTCCACATCTGCCGCCCCGTCACCGTCGTCCGCGACGACGCCGACCTGCTGGCGGTGTGGCTGGCCCCCGGGACCGAGTGCGTGCGGCCGGTGCTCGCGGACGGCACGCCGATCCATCAGGAACCGCTGGAGTCGCGCTACACCAAGCCCCGCAGGGCGCGCCGGGACAGATGGTTCGGGACCGGGGTGCTGAAGCTGGCGCAGCCCGGGCGGCCGTGGTCGGTGTGGCTGTTCTGGGAATCGGGCTGGCGGTTCAAGAACTGGTACGTCAACCTGGAGGAGCCGCTGGCCCGGTGGGCGGGCGGTGTGGACTCCGAGGACCACTTCCTGGACGTGGTGGTGTACCCGGACCGGGGCTGGGACTGGCGCGACGAGGACGAGTTCGCCGAGGCGCAGCGGGTCGGGCTGATGGACGCCGGGACCGCCGCCGGGGTCCGGGAGGCCGGACGGCAGGCGGTGGAGGTCGTCCGGGCCTGGGGCCCGCCCTTCTCCGACGGCTGGGAGCACTGGCGGCCCGACCCGGCCTGGTCGGTGCCGTCCCTGCCGGATGACTGGGACCGCACGCCCGCGCACCTCTCCTCGTGAGACCCTTGATGCGCCCTGGGAGCAGAACCGTAGGATCGTCCTCCGGAACGCGCCCGGCGGTCAACGGCGGCTGGTCGAAACGGGTTTGACGACACGTCGGGCCGGTGCGCGAGGACAGGGAGAGCGGTTCGCGAGGGCGGCGCCGGCGTGGCCGGCGAGCACGGGATTGGCCTTTGGCGGCCCCGGACGGATGGATTCGACACGCGTGACGGAGCACCCCACACCCGAC
>NZ_JACADT010000764.1:0-2772 GCF_013421635.1 Streptomyces sp. UH6
GCCGCCGGCGTCGCCCGCGCCCTCGGTGTCGCCGTCGATCCGCTCGTACACCAGCCGGTCGCCCGGTCCGTACGCCGGCTCCATGCTGGTCGCCGAGACGGTCGCCGACCCGTACCCCGTCAGGGTCCGCACCAGGCACCCGCCGGCCAGCGCGGCGCCCATCGCCGCCGTCACCACGCCGGCCACGACCGGCCGGGCCGCTCTCTTCATCCATCTCCCCCTTCACCGGGCCCGGTTGGGCCCGACGAGGCTAGCCGGACCCCACCGGACTGGGGTCCGGTGGGGCGGCCGGTGTAGCTTGGGACGGAGCCAGACGTCGCTGCTGATGGCGGTCGGGCGGTACCACGCGGTGAGCGACGGACCGGCCGAGGGAGAGAGGGCCTCCGACGGACTGCGCTGCGCGCGGGGCCACACCCGTGCCCCCGAGGCATGCCCGTGCCCGCGGGGCACACCCGTGACCGGAGCACGCCGACGCGCAGACCAGCCGCACCGACCTCGACCCGTAACCGCATCCGCGAGGAGCAGCACTACATGACTGTCGACAACCGACAGGACTTCAAGGTCGCCGACCTCTCCCTGGCCGAGTTCGGCCGCAAGGAGATCAGCCTGGCCGAGCACGAGATGCCCGGCCTGATGGCGATCCGCGAGGAGTACGCGAAGGCGCAGCCGCTGAAGGGCGCGCGCGTCACCGGCTCCCTCCACATGACGGTGCAGACCGCCGTCCTGATCGAGACCCTGGTCTCGCTCGGCGCCCAGGTCCGCTGGGCCTCCTGCAACATCTTCTCCACCCAGGACCACGCCGCGGCCGCCATTGCCGTCGGTCCCCACGGCACCCCGGACGACCCGCAGGGCGTCCCGGTCTTCGCCTGGAAGGGCGAGACGCTGGAGGAGTACTGGTGGTGCACCGAGCAGGCGCTGACCTGGCCGGACAGCCCCACCGGCGGCCCGAACATGATCCTGGACGACGGCGGTGACGCCACCCTCCTCGTCCACAAGGGCGTCGAGTACGAGAAGGCCGGCGAGGTCCCCGCGCTGGAGACCGCCGAATCCGAGGAGCACCTCGAGATCCTGCGCCTGCTGCACCGGACGATCGGTGAGGGCTCGCAGAAGTGGACCCACCTGGCGTCGGAGATCCGCGGTGTCACCGAGGAGACCACCACCGGCGTCCACCGCCTGTACGAGATGCAGCGCGACGGCGTCCTGCTCTTCCCGGCGATCAACGTCAACGACGCCGTGACCAAGTCGAAGTTCGACAACAAGTACGGCTGCCGCCACTCCCTGATCGACGGCATCAACCGCGCCACCGACACCCTGATCGGCGGCAAGACCGCCGTGGTCTGCGGCTACGGCGACGTCGGCAAGGGCTGCGCGGAGTCGCTCCGCGGCCAGGGCGCCCGGGTGATCGTCACCGAGATCGACCCGATCTGCGCCCTGCAGGCGGCGATGGACGGCTACCAGGTCACCACGCTCGACGAGGTCGTGGAGACGGCGGACATCTTCATCACCACGACCGGCAACAAGGACATCATCATGGCCTCCGACATGGCCAAGATGAAGCACCAGGCCATCGTCGGCAACATCGGCCACTTCGACAACGAGATCGACATGGCCGGCCTGGCGAAGATCCCCGGCATCGTCAAGGACGAGGTCAAGCCGCAGGTCCACACCTGGGCGTTCCCCGACGGCAAGAAGATCATCGTGCTGTCCGAGGGCCGCCTGCTGAACCTGGGCAACGCCACCGGCCACCCGTCGTTCGTGATGTCCAACTCGTTCGCGGACCAGACGCTGGCCCAGATCGAGCTGTTCACGAAGCCCGACGCGTACCCGATCGGCGTCTACGTGCTCCCCAAGCACCTGGACGAGAAGGTCGCCGCCCTCCACCTGGACGCGCTCGGCGTGAAGCTCACCAAGCTCCGCCCCGAGCAGGCCGCCTACATCGGCGTCGAGGTCGAAGGCCCCTTCAAGCCGGATCACTACCGCTACTGAGCGGCCGTCCCGCGGCACCGCACCTCCGGCAGGCCCTCGCCCTCGTGGCGGGGGCCTGCCCCCGTCCCGCCCCCGCAGCCCGGACCACCACCAGGACGCCCATGCCCACCGGCCGCTATCTGCTCCACGACCCGTACGACCACAGCCCGCTCGGCGAGGAGCACTTCCAGTGCGCCCCCGGCCCCTCCGGCTGGCGCTACGTCTCCCAGCGGCTCACCCCGGAGGGGGACCACCGGGGATCGGTGGACGTCACCCTCGACGACCTCGGCCGCCCCCTGCGCGTCGAAATGCGGGCCGGCGGCTGGCAGGTCCGCGGCGCCGCCCTCGACGGCGTCACCTGGGTCCGCACCGACCCCACGGGAGAGCACGCCGCCGAGGGCAACGCCCCCGCCCACGCCTTCACCGGAGCCTCCCCGGCCTTCCTGGTCGCCACCGCCCGGCTGCTGCGCCCGCACCTCGGCGAAGCCCCCGTCCGGGTCCGCCTGGTCGAGTTCACCGACCCGGTCCTGGCGCCCTTCACGGTGGACCGGACCTGGGCCCTGACCGGCAGCGAGACCCACTCGACCGACAGCGGCCCCCTGGTGGTGGACGCGTACCGCGTCACCGACCTGGGGACCGGCGAGCAGCACACCGTCCACCTGGCCGGCGACGTGGTGCTCGCCGCACCCGGCGTCGAGCTGGACGACCTCGCGTCGCCGCCGTCGGCCTTCCGGGACGTCGACCGGCAGGGCGCCGACCCGGACGACCGGTAGAGCGCGCGGCTTCCGCCGCCTGTGCCGCTGCCCG
>NZ_JACADT010000765.1:0-2766 GCF_013421635.1 Streptomyces sp. UH6
GCAGAAACCGTCCACGACGGCGGTGGTGCGGCGGGTGACCGGCGGAGCGTGCGCGTCCGGTGCGGACGGGGGGCGACTTCCGGCCAACCGCCGTCCGGCGCGGTGGTGGAAGTCGCCCGGGTCTGCATAATCGCCTGGCATGACGATCACGCGCGGAGGGCCACTGACGGAGATCGGCCCGGGGCTGTACGCCCTGCTGCCGGGGCGGCCCGGCTGGGGCCTGGCCAACTGCGGGCTGCTGGTCGGTGAGGACTCCGCGCTGTGGATCGACAGCCCCTACGACCGGCGTCTCGCCGAGGCGTTCCTGGCGGCGAGCCGCGAGCGGCTGCCCCCGGGGGCGGACGTGGATCGGGTGGTCGTCACCCACGCCAACGGCGACCACCTCTGGGGCGCCTGCGTCCTGCCGGCCGCGGAGATCGTGGCCACCGAGGAGGCCCGCGCCCATCTGTGCCTGGAGCCCACGCCGGACCAACTGCGGGCGCTCGCCGGGTCGGTGAACCCGTCGACGCCGTGGGGCGCCTACGTGGGGCGGCACTTCGGGGTCTTCGACTGGTCGGCCACCGAGGTCCCGCCGGTCACCGAGACGTTCACGGGCGAACGGGAGCTGACCGTGGGCCGGTTCCCGGTCCGTCTCGCCTCGCTGCCGCCCGGGCACACGGCGGGCGACCTGTTCGTCCATCTGCCGGAGCAGGGGGTGGTGTTCACCGGCGACGTGGTGTTCGGCAGCACGGCCGCGACGCCGGGGGACCATCCGTCGCACTGGGCGGGCCCGCTGAGCAACCTGATCGGCTCCTGCGAGCGGTTCCTGGCCACCGGCGCCCGCACCTTCGTCCCCGGCCACGGACCCGTGCTCGACGCCGCCGGGATCAAGGAGCACATCGGGTACCTCGAGTACGTCGCCGAACGCGCGCACGCCTTCCACGCGGCCGGGGTCCCCGCCGCGGAGGCCGCCCGCCGGGTGATCGCCGAGCGCAACTACCCCGAACTCGGCCTGCCCGAACGGCTGGTGATCACGATCGGCAGCGAGTACCGCGTCCTGGACGGCGACGACCATCCCGGGATGCTGCCGGTCATGCGGCAGGTGGCCCAGCTGGCCTGGGACCTGGCGGGCGGGAGCCCCTGACCACCGCCCGCGCCCGCCCCGGTCCGCGCCCGCCCCGGTCCGCGCCGGCGGCGGGAGGGACCGCTCCCGCACGGGAGGGTCCCCGCCGCGCCGTCGTGGGCTCCCACGGCGCCGTGACGGCCGGGGTCAGACCGTGTCGAGGTCCCGTTCCCGCGTCTCCGGCAGGGCCAGGATGCAGACCAGCGACAGCAGGGCCATGGCGCTCATGAACCAGCCGCCGACCGACGGGCTGTACGTCTCCGCGAGGGCGGTGACGACCAGCGGGGCCACGGCGCCGCCGAGGACGCCGCCCAGGTTGTAGGAGAAGCCGGCGCCGGAATAGCGCAGGCGCGTGGCGAAGAGTTCGGGCATGTACGCACCGGCCGGGCCGTAGATGATGCCCATGCAGAGCAGCGCGCCGCTGAGGGCCACCGCGATCAGCACGTAGTTGCCGGTGTCCAGCAGGGGGAAGACGAGTGCTCCCCAGACCACGCCGAAGGCGGCGCCCGCGATGATCAGTCTGCGGCGGCCGACCCGGTCGGACCACCTGGCCACCAGGTAGGTGGAGACGCCCAGCACCGCGACGGCGACCAGGGTGAGCGCCAGCATGTCGTTCTTGGGGATGCCCAGGGTGCCGGTGGTGTAGGTCATGCAGTACGTGGCGGCCGTGTAGAACATCACGTAGACGACCGTGATCATGCCCGCCCCCAGCAGCATCTCCTTGGGGTGCTTGCGGAATGCCTCGGCCAGCGGGGCCTTGGAGGTGCCGTGCCGCTCCATGGCCTTGGCGAACGCCGGGGTCTCCGAGATCCGCAGCCGGATCACCAGGCCGACGGCGACCAGGACGAAGGAGAGCAGGAACGGGATCCGCCATCCCCAGCTCTCGAACATCTCGTCCGGCATCACGACGCCGAGCAGCAGGAACGTACAGGTCGCGGCGAAGTATCCGACGGGCGAGCCCAGTTGGGGCGCGGCGGCGTAGAGGCCGCGCTTCTTGCGGGGCGCGTGCTCGACGGCCAGCAGGGCTGCGCCGCCCCACTCGCCGCCGAGCCCCAGGCCCTGGATCAGGCGCAGCAGCACCAGCAGGACGGGGGCCATGATGCCGAGCGTGTCGTAGCCGGGGAGCAGGCCTATGAGGCCGGTGGACAGGCCCATCATCAGCAGGGAGACCACCAGCACGGCCTTGCGTCCCACCCGGTCGCCGAAGTGGCCGAATACGGCCGCGCCGATGGGGCGGGCCGCGAAGCCGACGGCGAAGGTGGACAGCGTCGCCAGGGTGCCCGCCGTCTTGGACAGTTCGGGGAAGAAGGCCTCGTTGAGGACGAGCGCGGCGGCCGTTCCGTAGATGTAGTAGTCGTAGAACTCGATCGTGGTGCCGATGAAACTGGCGGTGGCGATCTTGCGCATGCCCTGGGGCGACTCGGCGGCGGCCGGGTCCGAGGAGGAGGGCGGGGCAGAGCTGTTCATGGGGCTGCTCCGGGAAAGTGGCTGAAAGACCCGGGTAGGAGTCCGGGCCGGAAGGCGAATCTAGGGCGGGGCCGCCCGGCCGGTTCTCGTCCTCCGGGACAGTGATCGAGGGCCCCCGCTGTCCGTCCGGACAATGCCCGCCGCCCGTCCCTCGCCCCTCGGCCTCCCGGTGGCTCCCCCGGCCGCCCCCACGGCGG
>NZ_JACADT010000766.1:0-2764 GCF_013421635.1 Streptomyces sp. UH6
TCGAGCCGGCGGCGGGCCGGCTGCCCGAGTGCCTCGCGGCGCTGCGGTCGGAGGTGGCCGAGCGCTCCTGGGTGTGCGACGACCCCGAACGCCGTGTCGTTCCCAGCTCGTTCACCGGCTCCGTCCTCGCGACGGCCGGTCCCGCGGTGGCGCTGGGAGCGCTGTACGACGATCCGCTCGGGCCCTGGCCGGCTCTCCCCGCCGTGTCCTGACCCACCCCGGTCCTCGGCGGCGAGCGGCGAGCGGCGACCGGCGACCGGCGACCGGCGACCGGCGACCGGCGACCGGAATGGACCCGACTTAATTCAATCAGTTGCATTGTTGACCGCACCCGAACGCACGCCGGAAGATGGATTCATGAGCAGCGAGCGACCTTGTTCCGGGGATTTCCCCGCGACGGGATGTTGTTGTTGATCCCGTCCCGGGCCTCTGCCTGACGGCGGCCCGCACCGGCATTCCGCACCGCGGTTCCACGCGGCGGAATCCGGATCGTCTCCCGCTCGGTCCACGGCTTTCACAGGCTTTTCCGTGCCGCCCTTTCCTCCGTCGCTCTCCGCGACGTCCGGTATTCGGCATGCGGTCTCCCGAGCCGTTCTCCTGACGCGTCATCCCCTTTCTCACGTTCCTCACGCCCTGCTGTTCCACGCTTTCCGCACGCCGTACTTCCGCACGCCCTCGCGCCTTCGCACGTTCGCGCCTTCGTGACTTCCCTCCCTGGAGGAGACATGACGTTGTCCGCGCCCTCGCAGCCCTTGACGGGTGTCACCCCCGACCGTTTCAAGCAGGCCTTCCGGGCCTATCCGGCAGGTGTCGTCGTGGTCACCGCCGACGCCGGCGACGGGCCCGTCGGATTCACGGCGACGTCGTTGTCGTCGTTGTCCCTCACCCCGCCGCTCGTCTCCTTCTCCGTCGCCACCCGGTCGTCCTCCTGGCCCCATCTCGAGCAGGCCCGGACCGCCGTGGTCCACTTCCTCGGCTCCGACCAGGAGGACCTGGCCAGGCGTTTCGCCACCAGCGGCATCGACCGCTTCGCCGAGCCCACCGCCTGGCGGCGGCTTCCCGAGGGTGAGCCGGTGCTCGAGGACGTGGCGGGATGGCTGCGGCTGCACATCGAGTCCCTCGTGCCGGCGGGCGACCACCGCATCGTCGTCGCCCGCGTCGTCGACTCCTGGCAGGAGCCCGGGCGGCGTCCGCTGCTCTTCCACGACGGCGCCTACCTCCCCGTCTGACCGGCCCCTCACCGGGTCACGACCGCCACGACGTCACCGATCACCCTGCCGGCCGCACCGCCGGCCGCACCCCCGCCGACGACGACCCCCGTCACGGCCTCCACGAGGAGAAGTCCCATGCCCCGCACGCCTGACCGCCCTGACCGCAAGCCCCTGCACCTCAACGCCTTCCTGATGTCGGCGGGTCACCACGAGGCGGCGTGGCGGCTCCCCGAGAGCCCGGCGCGGGGCGGTACGGACATCGCGCACTACCAGGACCTGGCGCGGATCGCCGAACGCGGCAAGCTCGACTCGGTGTTCCTGGCCGACAGCCCGGTCCTCCACGGCGACCCCGGCCGGCGGCCGTCGAGCAAGCTGGAGCCGACCGTCCTGCTGACCGCGCTCGCCGCCGTCACCCGCCACGTCGGGCTGATCGCCACCGCGTCCACGAGCTACAACGAACCCTTCAACCTCGCCCGCCGGTTCGCCTCGCTCGACCACGTGTCCGGTGGCCGCGCCGGCTGGAACATCGTGACCACGGCCGGCGCCGAGGCCGCCCGCAACTTCGGCCTGGACGACACCCCGCTGCACCACGCGCGCTACGAGCGGGCCGCCGAGTTCGTCGAGGTGGCCGCCAAGCTCTGGGACAGCTGGGCGGACGACGCCGTCGTGGCCGACAAGGAGCGCGGCGTGCACGCGCTGTCGGAGCGGGTGCGGCGGATCGAGCACCGGGGCGCGCACTTCCGGGTCGACGGCCCGCTCAACGTGGAGCGTTCGCCGCAGGGGCACCCCGTCCTCGTCCAGGCCGGATCGAGCGAGGACGGCAAGGACTTCGCCGCCCGTTACGCGGAGGCCGTGTTCACCGCCCAGCAGACGCTGGAGGACGGCATCGCCTTCTACCAGGACGTGAAGCGTCGTGCCGTCGCCTTCGGCCGGGACCCCGAAGGGATCAAGATCCTCCCCGGCATCGTGCCGGTCATCGGGGACACCGAGGCCCAGGCGCGGGAGCTCGACGCGGAGCTGGACCGGCTGATCTCGCCGGAGTATGCCAGGCGTCAGCTCGCCGCGACGTTGCGGATCGCGCCGGAGGACCTCGACCTCGACCGGGAACTGCCCGAGGACATCCCCACGGAGGACGAGATCGAGGGGGCCAAGAGCCGTTTCACGCTCATCGTCGACCTCGCCCGGCGCGAGCACCTGACGGTGCGGCAGCTGATCGGGCGGCTCGGCGGCGGACGCGGGCACCGGACCTTCGCCGGGACCGCCGTGCAGGTCGCCGACACCATCGAGCACTGGTACGACAGCGGCGCGGCGGACGGCTTCAACATCATGCCCGCGGTGCTCCCCTCCGGCCTGGAACGGTTCGTCGACCAGGTGGTGCCGATCCTCCAGGAGCGCGGCCTCTTCCGGACCGAGTACACGGGGACGACGCTGCGCGAGCACTACGGTCTCCCCCGCCCGGCCAACCAGTTCTTCGACCTGTCCGGCCAGGACACGGCCGCCGAGCGGTCCGTCGCCCTGGTGGACGCCCGGTGACCGGTTGTCCCCCCTCTCCC
>NZ_JACADT010000767.1:0-2756 GCF_013421635.1 Streptomyces sp. UH6
CGATCCGCCCTCCGGCCCCGGTGCCGCCGGTTCGCCGGCCGTGAACCCGAGCCGCTCGTAGAAGACCCGCGCACCGCTGCTCACTGCCCCGGGATGGTCCGCGCCGAAGGTGACGACCTCCAGGACGGCCGGCCGCTCGGGCACGAACCGGGCCACGGCCGCGTCCAGCAGCGCGCGGCCCACGCCCGTTCCCCTGGCCGTGGCGGAGACGACCAGCCAGTCCAGATGGTGCGCGGGTGACTCCGTGCCGTGTCCCGGGTCGAACAGCAGCCCGCCCAGCGGCGCGGAACCGTCGTCCTCGGCGAGCAGTGCCGTCCCCCGGGCCGCATGGGTGCGCAGGGCACGGTGGAAGCCCGGCTCGGCCACCATCGGGCCGAACCACTGCTCCACCTGCGCGGCCAGTCGCAGGAACGCCTCCATGTCGCGCTCCCGCGCCTGACGGATCCGCATCGCCCCAGCATGGCAGCCGCGAGGACGGCGGATCCGCGGGGGACGGCGTCCGCGGTCTTCGGCAGGGGCCCGGCGGGCCCTAGGGTGCCGGCATGGCGACCATCAAGCAGATCTCGCTGGGCGTCCACGACGACCGGCGGGCGGGCGAGTTCTGGCGGCGGGCGCTGGGCTACGTGCGGCGGCCTCCGCGTTTCGAGGGTGACGACTGGATCGTCCTGGAGCCGCCCCCGGGCGAGCCGGGTGCCGCCGTCGCCATGGACACCAGCGAGAGCCCCGCCGAGGAGTTCCCCCGCGTCCACCTCGACCTGGACGCCGGTGACCGCGACCTCGACGAGGAGGTGGAGCGCCTGGTGGCCCTCGGGGCCCGGCGCGTCGACTGGCCGCACCTGCCCGACACCGTGGGCCCCGGGGAGCGGCCGTACGTGGTCCTCGCCGACCCGGAGGGCAACCGGTTCTGCGTGGAGGGCCACCGCCGTCGCGGGCGCCGCCCCTGACGCCGGCCGGGTGTTCCCCGTCACCCCGTCCCCGCCGCCGCGTGATGCACACTGGACGTTTGGCCGACGAGGTGCGGCCGAGTGAGGGAGAGGTGGCGCGTTGAACGGTCCGCTGATCGTGCAGAGTGACAAGACGCTCCTGCTGGAGGTCGACCACGAGCAGGCCGACGACTGCCGTCGGGTCATCGCGCCCTTCGCCGAACTGGAGCGGGCGCCCGAGCACATCCACACCTACCGCATCACCCCGCTCGGCCTGTGGAACGCCCGTGCCGCCGGGCACGACGCCGAGCAGGTCGTCGACGCGCTGGTCACCCACAGCCGCTACCCGGTGCCGCACGCGCTGCTGGTCGACATCGCCGAGACGATGGACCGCTACGGCCGGCTGACCCTCTCCAAGCACCCCACCCACGGCCTGGTGCTCACCACCACCGACCGGCCGGTGCTGGAGGAGGTGCTGAAGTCCAAGCGGATCGCCCCACTGGTGGGCGCCCGGATCGACGCCGACACAGTGGCCGTGCACCCCTCCGAGCGCGGCCAGATCAAGCAGACGCTGCTCAAGCTGGGCTGGCCCGCCGAGGACCTCGCGGGCTACATCGACGGCGAGGCCCACGCGATCGACCTCCACGAGGACGGCTGGCAGCTGCGGCCCTACCAGAAGCAGGCGGTGGAGAACTTCTGGTACGGCGGCAGCGGCGTCGTCGTGCTGCCCTGCGGCGCGGGCAAGACGCTGGTCGGCGCCGGGGCCATGGCCCAGGCGAAGTCGACCACGCTGATCCTCGTCACCAACACCGTCTCGGCCCGGCAGTGGAAGGCCGAACTGGTGCGGCGCACCTCGCTCACCGAGGACGAGATCGGCGAGTACAGCGGGACGAAGAAGGAGATCCGGCCCGTCACCATCGCCACCTACCAGGTGCTGACGACGCGCCGGAAGGGCGTCTACCCCCACCTGGAGCTGTTCGACTCCCGCGACTGGGGGCTGATCCTCTACGACGAGGTGCACCTGCTGCCCGCGCCGGTCTTCAAGTTCACCGCCGACCTGCAGGCCCGGCGCCGGCTCGGGCTGACCGCCACGCTGGTGCGGGAGGACGGGCGGGAGTCCGACGTCTTCTCGCTGATCGGGCCCAAGCGGTTCGACGCGCCGTGGAAGGAGATCGAGGCGCAGGGCTACATCGCGCCCGCCGACTGCGTCGAGGTCCGGGTCAACCTCACCGACTCCGAGCGGCTGGCCTACGCGACCGCCGAGACGGAGGAGAAGTACCGGTTCTGCGCGACCACCGCCACCAAGCGGAAGGTGACGGAGGCGCTGGTCCGGAAGTTCGCCGGGCAGCAGATCCTGGTCATCGGGCAGTACATCGACCAGCTCGACGAACTGGGCGAGCACCTCGACGCGCCGGTCATCAAGGGCGAGACCAGCAACGCGCAGCGGGAGAAGCTGTTCGACGCGTTCCGCAACGGCGAGATCAACGTGCTGGTCGTGTCGAAGGTCGCCAACTTCTCGATCGACCTTCCCGAGGCCACGGTCGCCATCCAGGTGTCGGGGACCTTCGGGTCCCGGCAGGAGGAGGCGCAGCGGCTCGGGCGGGTGCTGCGGCCGAAGGCGGACGGGCACCAGGCCCACTTCTACTCCGTGGTCGCGCGGGACACGGTCGACCAGGACTTCGCGGCGCACCGGCAGCGGTTCCTGGCGGAGCAGGGGTACGCCTACCGGATCGTCGACGCCGACGACGTCCTCGGCGGCGGCTGACAGCGACACCGAGCCGGACCCCGACGCCGGCCACCGACGCCCGGACCCGACGCCCGGACCCCGACACC
>NZ_JACADT010000768.1:0-2754 GCF_013421635.1 Streptomyces sp. UH6
ACCGCGCGGGCCGCGCCGGCGCCCCGCGCCGTGAAGGTCTCGCGCAGAAGAAGTGAGAGTTTCGCGTTGCGCCCGCAAACCGCGACCAGATCGGACTGGTCGAGCCGGAACAGCGCGCGCAACTGCTGGGTGGACCGGTCCCCGCCGCGCCACACGTTCTCCTGCTCCATGCGCAGGTAGGCCAGCACGTCCAGTCCGACCGCCGCGGCCACCTCCTCGGGAGTGAGCCCGCGGGCGAGGCGGTGTTCGCGCAGCGTGCGCGGCCGGCCGGCCAGATCGGCGGGGGAGCACCAGAGCATGCCGGCCAGTCCGGCCAACTCGTCGCGCCCGGGCGGGAGTTCATCCCTCTCCCAGGCGGTGACCAGCTCGGCCGTCACATGGGAGAGCCCGAAGGCGGTGCGCATGCCGTGCGCGACCTCCCCGGGGTCCAGCCCCAGTGCGGTGCGGATGCGGTGCGCGGCGGCGGCGTCGAAGGAGCGGGCGAGGGATCTGTGCACCCGGCACACGGTAGGGAGTGCCGCACCCCGGCCGCCACCTGTTGCTCATACCTGATTACTTTCGGTGAACACGTGAACCGTCCTGGTCGAGGGGGTGGTCACGGACACCTCCGGTACGCCACCTTGGGTGCTCTCCCCGGCCCGCGTGCCGTATGCAAATATCGTCGGACGTTTTTCGCCGACAAGGATGTCAAGGAGGCCGTTCCATGACCAGCACGCCCGCATCGGGCCCCGCCGGGCCGGACGCGAAGCCCCGACGGGACCGCACGCACTTCCTCTATCTCGCGGTCGTGGTCGCGGTGGTGCTCGGTATCACTCTCGGCCTGGCCGCGCCCGACGTGGCGAAGGAGCTCAAGCCGATCGGCACCGCCTTCGTCGGGCTGATCAAGATGATGATCTCGCCGATCATCTTCTGCACCATCGTGCTCGGCATCGGCTCGGTGCGGAAGGCGGCCAAGGTCGGCAAGGTGGGCGGACTGGCCCTCGGCTACTTCGTGACGATGTCCTTCGTCGCGCTGGCCATCGGCCTGGTCGTCGGCAACATCGTCCATCCGGGCGGCGGCGTGGAGCTGACCGAGGCCGCCAAGGGCGTGGGCCAGGAGCAGGCCGCGGCCGGCACCGAGACCACCATGACCGACTTCCTGCTCGGCATCATCCCGACCACCCTGGTCTCCGCCTTCACCGAGGGCGTCGTGCTGCAGACCCTGCTGGTCGCCCTGCTGGCCGGCTTCGCGCTGCAGACCATGGGCGGTGCCGGCGAGCCGATCCTGCGCGGCGTCGAGCACATCCAGCGGCTGGTCTTCCGCATCCTCGCCATGATCATGTGGGCGGCCCCGGTGGGCGCCTTCGGCGCCATCGCGGCGGTGGTCGGGGAGACCGGCGTCGACGCCCTCAAGGCGCTGGCCGCCATCATGATCGGCTTCTACGTCACCTGCGCCCTGTTCGTGCTGGTGGTGCTGGGCGCGATGGTCCGGATCGTCGCCAAGGTGAACCTGTTCAGCCTGCTGAAGTACCTGGGCCGCGAGTTCCTGCTGATCTTCTCGACCTCCTCCTCCGAGTCGGCCCTGCCGCGGCTGATCGCCAAGATGGAGCACCTGGGCGTCAGCCGCCCGGTTGTCGGCATCACCGTGCCGACCGGCTACTCCTTCAACCTCGACGGCACGATGATCTACCTGACGATGGCCTCGCTGTTCATCGCCGAGGCGATGGGCGACCCGATGACCGTCGGCCAGCAGATCACCCTGCTGCTCTTCATGATGGTCGCCTCCAAGGGCGCCGCCGGAGTCACCGGCGCGGGCCTGGCCACGCTGGCCGGTGCGCTCCAGTCGCACAAGCCGGAGCTGGTCGACGGCGTCGGCATGATCGTCGGCATCGACCGCTTCATGAGCGAGGCGCGCGCGCTGACCAACTTCGCCGGCAACGCGGTGGCCACCCTGCTGATCGGCACCTGGACCAAGGAGGTCGACAAGGAGCGGGTCAAGCGCGTCCTCGCCGGCGAACTGCCCTTCGACGAGCGCACGCTGCTCGACGGTGACGGTCACGGCGGTGGTCGCGGCGGTCACGGGGGATCCGGGCGCGAGGGTGCCGGTGGGACGCCCGACGCCGGACCGGGCAGCCGCGGGAAGGAATCGGTCGGGGTCTGACCGCAGGACGCCGACCCGCGGTCCGGTCCGTCGACCTCACCCGCGCTGCCCGTCGTCCTCCTCCGCCCGCGGCCCGGTCCGGGCCGCGGGCGGAGGCGTCGGGGAGGGAATCTGCTCGGTTGTGCACCTCAACTCTCAAATTAATGAGCGGACTTGATCGTCTCTGGGTACAGTCCAACCCGTCAGTAACCACGGTTTCCCCCGAGGCCTTGCGGCCGTTCGGGGTTCCTGTCACGCCGTGAAGTGGGGGCGCGGGGGCGCGGGGGGCCACGAGACGAAGGACCGCCCGTGCCACCACGCTCGTCACCCCTGTCCGCGTTCGGCAGACGCACCGCGTCCGCCGCGCTGGCCGCTTTCGCCCTGGCCGCCCTCCTGGCGGTGCTGATGGCCGCCCTGGCCGGCAGCGTGTCCGGGACGCCCGGACTGCTGGCCTCCGTCGTCCTGGACGGCAGGACCGACACACCCGCCCTCGCCTTCGCCGCGGTGACGGGAGCCACCGTCACCTGGGACCTGGCCTCCGCGACCGGCGGTGAGTTCTCGCTGCTGCGCTCCGCCACGGCGAACCCGCTGTGGGCCGCGGCCCTCCTCGTGCCGGTCCTCCCCGGCCTGCTGGT
>NZ_JACADT010000769.1:0-2749 GCF_013421635.1 Streptomyces sp. UH6
TGCGGGCGCTGCGACGCGCCGGGATTCCGCAGCAGCCAGCCGTCGGTGCGGGCCACGGCCTGCGGGCCGGCTCCGCGTTCGTGGTCGGCGTGGGCGAGGGCGTGCACGGCCCGCCCCGCCCGGGAGAAGAGGGAAAGCGCCCGCTCGGCCGCCTCGACGCCCTCGTCCGTACGCCCTTGCTCCACGCGGGTCCAGGCCGTCCACTGCGCCCAGAGCCACGACTCCGGCCCCGCGAGGCGGGCCTGTCGCTCGACGAGTTCGGCGCCCGCGCGCCGGAGGTCCGGGTCCGTGACGCCGCCGAAGGCGTGCAGCATGAGCGCGGCGGTCTCGTCGGCGGGGAAGTCGGCGAAGTGGCGCAGCAGATGCTCGGCGGCCAGGCGGTCCTGGCGGAGGGCGCAGAGGAAGATCCCGTACACCAGGCTGGTCTCGCGCGGCCCTTCGGCCTTGGCCAGCTCGAAGGCGGTCACCATCCGGGACTTCAGGCCGGCCTCGTCGAAGGAGTCCGCCCGCGCCCACACCGACAGCGCCCGGCCGAGGCCGGACGCGGGGTGCTCGGCGACAAACGCCTCCAGCAGGGAGGCGTGGCGGCCGCTGAGGGCGGCCTGCTCGCGGACCGCTTCCTCCAGTGAGGGGATCCGGGTCGCGGGTGTCGTCATCCGGTGGGGCTCCGCTCTCGCGTGGTGGCGTGCCGACCGGGTCCGGCCGGACCGGTCCCTAATAACAGACCAGGCCGCCCGCGCAGTCGTTGAGGGGGAGGTGCACCGGCAACTGCGCCACATCGGCCGTGGCCACGCCGGGGGACGCGACGGTCCGTCCCTCCGCCCGCGCCCCGAGCCCCAGGTCGTGGCAGACGTTGCCGACCGCGGCATCGCCGACGTCGAGGAGCGCGTGGGCCGTCCCGGACGGCACCATCGCCGCGCCCACCGCCGCTCCCAGGGCCGCCGTCCTCATTCCTGCTCGGGCACCGTTCACCGTTCGTCGCTCCTTCTGCCGCGCTGCTGACCGCTGCCGGACGCCGTGCGCACCGCGCGTCCGAGGCCACCCGTCGCACGGTGAACGAAGGCCGCCGGGATCCGACACGCCCCGTACGGCCGGACGACGGACGACGGAGCCGCGCGGCCGAGCCGCGTGGCCGCCTCCGTCACGGGCGTCCGGCGCGATCATCCGTCAAGAACCCACCCGGGCGACTGAACCCGGTGCGTTGAAGCACCGGCGTCCGCCGACGCGCTCCGGGACGGAACCCGTATGTCCTAGGTCCGAGGTCCACGGCGTGCCGGAATGGTCGGTGCTTCGCCGGTCGACCCGACGGCGCGGCGGAGAGCGTGCCGGGGCCGGACGCCTCCCGGCTTGCTCATGACGAAGGACGGACCGCCCATGGATGTGCAGACAGACGCCGAGAAGTACGGAGCCGGCCAGGACGAACCGGTCGCGATCGTCGGGGCCGCCTGCCGGTTCCCCGGCCGGGCCCGCTCCCTCGACTCCCTGTGGCGGCTGCTGATGGCGCGTCGGGAGACCGTGCGGGAGGTGCCCGCGGAGCGGTGGGAGCAGGCGGAGCTGGCCGGTCTGCCCGCCCAGGTCGCGGCCCGGCTGCGGTACGGCTGCTTCCTGGACGACGACGTGTACGCCTACGAGCCGGAGTTCTTCGGGATCAACGCGCAGGAGGCGCCCTGGGTCGACCCTGAGCACCGGCTGCTCTCCGAAGTGGTCTGGGAGGCGATCGAGCACGCCGGCATCCCCGCCCGGCGGCTGTCGGGAACGCCGACGGGCATGTTCTTCGGCGTCTACCAGAAGGACTACATGCTGCGTGTGCAGCGGCCTCTCGAAGAGGTCCACGCCTACGCGATGTACACCGGTTTCGACAGCATCGGCCCCGGCCGCGTCGGCTTCATGCTCGACCTCAGGGGACCGCAGGTCGTCGTCGAGAGCGCCTGCGCCTCCGGACTGGTCGCCGTGCACTCCGCCTGCCAGAGCCTGCGCTCCGGGGAGTCCGACCTGGCGCTGGCCGGTGCCGCCATGCTGACCCTGGGACCCGAGGGGGTCATCGCTCCCGCGCTGTGGGGGGTTTTCTCCCCCACCGGGCGCTGCCACGCCTTCGACGCCGCCGCGGACGGCTACGTCCGCGGGGAGGGCTGCGGCGTGGTCGTGCTCAAGCGCCTGTCGGACGCGGTGCGTGCGGGCGACCGGGTGCTGGCGGTGCTGCGCGGCACGGCGGTCAACCAGAACGGCCGGGGCACCCGACTGAGCGCTCCCTCCGAACCCGCGCAGATCGACCTCTACCGTCTGGCGCTGGAACGCGCGGGCGTCGAGGCCGGCGACGTCGGCATGGTGGAGGCGCACGGTCCGGGTACGGCGGTGGGCGACCCCATCGAGTTCGCCGCGGTGGCCGCCGTGTACGGCAAGGGACGCGACCGGTGCGCGCTGGGGTCGGTGAAGACGAACATCGGCCACACCGAACCGGTGTCCGGCGTGGCGGGCCTGCTGAAGGCCGTCGCGTCCCTGCGCCACGGCAGGGTGCCGGCCAGCCTGCACTTCCGGACCTGGAACCCGCAGATCGACGCCGAGGGCACCCGGCTGTTCGTGCCCACCGATACGACCGAGTGGCCGGTGCGGGGTGGCGCCCGGCTGGCCGCGGTGTCCTCCTTCGGCATCAGCGGGACCAACGCGCACATCATCCTGGAGCAGCCCCCCTCGTCCTCCCCGGTACGGCGCGCCGTCCTTCCGGCTCCGGCCGCCGCGCCCGTCCCGCCCG
>NZ_JACADT010000077.1:0-11838 GCF_013421635.1 Streptomyces sp. UH6
CGGGCCGGGTCGGCCCACCCCTCGTCGAGGGAGGCCTGGAGGGCCTGGCGGGCGACCGGGTGGAGGGGGACCGCGGAGGCGGCGTCGAAGTACGGCACGCCCGTACGCTACCGGGACGTTCGGCCCCGATTCGGCGAGGCCGCGACGGCGTCGCGGGGCCGCCGCCGACGGCGGCCGGACGGGGCGAGATGCCGTCAACCGGGTGAAATCGGCGCGCCGTCGCGGACACAAGCGGACGACACCCGTCCGCGCCGCCACCCCTTCGGGGTGTCGGGCGGCGCGTTGGGGGACCCTCCTCGCGCGACCCCAAAAAGCGTCCAGTAGGGTTTGGTCCGCATAAACATCCAAACCCCTGCCCGACGCAGGACGGCGACCGACCAGCGTTAAGGCCGCAGCCAACCAGCGCGGGCGAGACTCTCGGGAAGGCGCTACGTGAGTCCCAACGGCTCCGACCGCTCGCCGCGGCGCCCGATGCGGCGGAAGCTGCTGCAGGCACTGACTGCGGGCCTGGTCCTGGCGACCGCGACTGGTTGCACATACGAGGACTTCCCTCGCCTCGGCATGCCCACCCCGACCACGGAGGAGGCTCCGCGGATCCTCTTCCTGTGGCAGGGCACCTGGGCGGCCGCGCTGGCCACCGGCGTGCTCGTGTGGGGACTGATCCTGTGGAGTTCGTTCTACCACCGGCGCAGCCGCACCAAGGTGGAAGTTCCTCCGCAGACCCGCTACAACATGCCGCTCGAGGCGCTGTACACGATCGTCCCGCTCATCATCGTCTCGGTGTTCTTCTACTTCACCGCCCGCGACGAGGCCAAGCTCCTCGAGACCGCGGACAAGCCCGACGTGACCGTCAACGTCGTGGGCTACCAGTGGAGCTGGGGCTTCAACTACATCGAGAACGTCGACGGCGTTTCCGGTGACGCGAAGACCGACAAGAACCTGGACGCCATCCCGGACAAGTTCCGGAAGGCGTTCCCGGAGAACGCCGGCGGTGTCTACGACTACGGCATCCCCAGCACGCGGAACCCGCAGAACGGCGACCCCGGCCCGACGCTGTGGCTGCCCAAGGGCCAGAAGGTCCGCTTCGTGCTGACCTCGCGCGACGTGATCCACTCCTTCTGGACGGTCCCGTTCCTGATGAAGCAGGACGTGATCCCGGGCCACACCAACGTCTTCGAGGTGACCCCCTCCAAGGAGGGCACCTTCAAGGGCAAGTGCGCCGAGCTCTGCGGAGTCGACCACTCCCGCATGCTGTTCAACGTGAAGGTCGTCTCCCCCGAGCGGTACGAGCAGCACCTCAAGGACCTCGCTGAGAAGGGGCAGACCGGTTACATTCCCGCTGGCATCGGTCAGACGAGCCACGAGAAGAACCGGGAGACGAACGTACTGTGAGCATCCTCAACCAACCCCAGGGTGCCGCACCGGGCTCGTACTACCAGGACGAGCTCCCGGTCCGCGCCAAGAAGCCGGGCAACCTCGTGGTCAAGTGGCTCACCACCACCGACCACAAGACCATCGGCACGCTGTACCTGGTCACCTCGTTCATCTTCTTCTGCATCGGCGGCGTGATGGCGCTGCTGATGCGCGCCGAGCTGGCCCGTCCCGGCACGCAGCTGATCTCGAACGAGCAGTTCAACCAGGCGTTCACGATGCACGGCACGATCATGCTGCTGATGTTCGCGACGCCGCTCTTCGCCGGTTTCGCGAACTGGATCATGCCGCTGCAGATCGGCGCGCCCGACGTGGCGTTCCCGCGGCTGAACATGTTCGCCTACTGGCTCTACCTGTTCGGCTCGACGATCGCGGTCGGCGGCTTCCTCACCCCGCAGGGCGCCGCGGACTTCGGATGGTTCGCCTACAGCCCGCTGTCCAACGCCATCCACTCGCCGGGTCTCGGCGGTGACCTGTGGATCATGGGTCTGGCGTTCTCCGGCTTCGGCACCATCCTCGGCTCGGTCAACTTCATCACCACGATCATCTGCATGCGCGCGCCGGGCATGACCATGTTCCGCATGCCGATCTTCACGTGGAACGTGCTGCTGACCGGTGTCCTGGTCCTGCTCGCCTTCCCGGTCCTGGCCGCCGCGCTCTTCGCGCTGGAGGCGGACCGCAAGTTCGGCACACACATCTTCGACGCCGCCAACGGCGGCGCCCTGCTGTGGCAGCACCTCTTCTGGTTCTTCGGCCACCCCGAGGTGTACATCATCGCGCTGCCGTTCTTCGGCATCGTCTCCGAGATCATCCCGGTCTTCTCCCGCAAGCCGATCTTCGGCTACATGGGTCTGGTCGGCGCGACCATCGCGATCGCCGGTCTCTCCGTGACGGTGTGGGCGCACCACATGTACGTCACCGGTGGTGTGTTGCTGCCGTTCTTCTCCTTCATGACCTTCCTGATCGCGGTCCCGACCGGTGTGAAGTTCTTCAACTGGGTCGGCACCATGTGGAAGGGCTCGCTCTCCTTCGAGACGCCGATGCTCTGGTCGGTGGGCTTCCTGGTCACCTTCCTCTTCGGTGGCCTCACCGGCGTGATCCTGGCCTCGCCGCCGCTGGACTTCCACATCTCCGACTCCTACTTCGTGGTGGCGCACTTCCACTACGTGGTGTTCGGCACCGTGGTGTTCGCGATGTTCGCCGGCTTCCACTTCTGGTGGCCGAAGTTCACCGGCAAGATGCTCGACGAGCGTCTGGGCAAGATCACCTTCTGGACGCTGTTCGTCGGCTTCCACGGCACCTTCCTGGTGCAGCACTGGCTGGGCGCCGAGGGCATGCCGCGCCGTTACGCGGACTACCTGGCCGCCGACGGCTTCACCGCCCTCAACACGGTCTCCACCATCGGCTCGTTCATCCTCGGCCTCTCCTTCCTGCCGTTCATCTACAACGTCTGGAAGACCGCCAAGTACGGCAAGCCGGTCGGCGTGGACGACCCGTGGGGCTACGGCCGTTCGCTGGAGTGGGCGACCTCCTGCCCGCCGCCGCGGCACAACTTCCTCACCCTGCCGCGGATCCGCAGTGAATCCCCGGCGTTCGACCTGCACCACCCCGACCTGGCGGCCCTCGACGAGCTCGAGAACCGCGACGTCGAGGGCGCTGCTCTCGCTGGTGGAAAGGAGGCCGGCAAGTGAAGATCCAGGGCAAGATGTTCATCTGGCTGAGCGTCTTCATCCTGGCCGTGGCGATCGTCTACGGTCTGTGGTCGAAGGAGCCGGCCGGTACCACGGCGCTCTTCCTCGCCTTCGGTCTCTGCATCATGGTCGGCTACTACCTGGCCTTCACGGCCCGGCGTGTCGACACGATGGCGCAGGACAACAAGGAGGCCGACGTCGCGGACGAGGCCGGGGAGCTGGGCTTCTTCTCCCCGCACAGCTGGCAGCCGCTGCTGCTGGGCCTCGGTGGCGCGTTCGCCTTCCTGTCGATCGCGGTCGGCTGGTGGCTGATGTTCTTCTCGGCCCCGTTCATCCTGATCGGTCTCTTCGGCTGGGTCTTCGAGTACTACCGCGGTGAGAACCGCACCCAGTGACGCGACCGTCTCGCTGAACACCCCGGCGCCCCGGATCTCCGCACGGAGACCCGGGGCGCCGTCGTCCGTCCGGGTGAGGGTGCCCCGGGACGGGCGCGCGGTCACCCGGAAGGGCCATCACGCGCTGCCCGTACCGCGCCCCCTCCCTAGCGTGGTGCCATGAGCCATCACACGACCGCGCGCACCCGCCCCCGCACCGCCGCCGGCGTCCTGCTGGCCTCAGCCCTCGCGGCCACCACCGCCGCGTGCGGCTCCTCCGAACAGCCCCTCGCCGCCCCGGAGGCCTACCAGGCCGCCAACGGGATCGCCCTCAAGGGCCCCATAGGCAGCGGACGGAAGGCCGACCCCGACAAACCGCTGGAGGTCACCGCCGAGGCCTTCGACGGCCGGATCACCGACGTGACCGCCGTCGACGCGACGGGCCGCTACCTGGCCGGCGAACTCTCCGCCGACGGCCGCCGCTGGCACAGCACCACGCCGCTGGCCGGCAACGCCCGGTACACGGTGCGGGTGAGCACCGTCGACGAGGACGGCGCGGCCGGCCGCAAGGTGCTGAACTTCTCCACCGGGAAGCCGACCGCCAAGCACGTCCTGGACGTGAAGTTCGGCCCCAGGGCGGGCACCTACGGCGTCGGGCAGCCCGTCACCGCGGAGCTGAACGTCCCGGTGCGCAGTCCCGCCCAGCGGGCCGTCGTGGAGCGCGCCCTGCGCGTGGAGTCCACACCCGCCGTGGCGGGGTCCTGGCACTGGGTGGACGACAAGGAGCTCCACTTCCGGCCCGAGGAGTTCTGGCCCGCCCACGCGACCGTCCGGGTGCGCAGCAACCTGGAGGGGATAAAGGTCGGCGACCGGCTCTGGGGCGGACGCTCCCGGGCGCTGGACCTCACCATCGGCGACAAGGTGGTCGCGCTCACCGACGCGGGCTCGCACCGGATGACCGTCTACAAGAACGACGAGGAGGTCAAGACCCTCCCGGTGACCACCGGCAAGCCCGGCTTCGACACCCGCAACGGCGTCAAGGTGGTGCTGGCCAAGGAGCGCTTCGTACGGATGCGCGGCACCAGCATCGGCATCGCCGAGGGCAGCGCGGAGTCGTACGACCTGCCCGTGCACTTCGCCACCCGGGTGACCTGGAGCGGCGAGTACGTGCACGCGGCGCCCTGGTCGGTGGGCTCGCAGGGCGTCGACAACGTCAGCCACGGCTGCACCGGCATGAGCACGGAGAACGCCGAATGGTTCTTCGACTACGTCAAGGAGGGGGACGTCGTCGAGGTGGTCAACTCCGACGGCGACATGATGGAGCCCTTCGGCAACGGCTTCGGCGACTGGAACATGGACTGGAAGAAGTGGCAGGCGGGCTCCGCGCTCACCGGAGGGGCCGGGGGCCCCACGGCGGCGGACCGGGCGCGCCTGACCCCGCAGTCGCTCTGACGGCGGGCGGCGCGACGTCCGGGAGTACGCCGGAGGGGGTGGCGGGCCGGACCGGCCCGCCACCCCCTCCGGCGTACTCCCGTGGCGTGCTCAGCCGGTCAGCGCCGCCCGGCCGCGCAGCAGCCCCGCGAGGGCGTCCGCGAACTCCACCGGGTCCACCGGCATGGTGACCGCCGAGTCCGCCCGGCTCCAGGTGGCCAGCCAGGCGTCCTGCGGGCGGGCCATCAGCAGCAGCACGGGCGGGCAGTGGAAGACCTCGTCCTTGATCTGGCGGCAGACGCCCATCCCGCCCATCGGGACGGCCTCGCCGTCCAGCACGCAGACGTCGATCCCGCCCTTGTCGAGCTCCCGGACCACAGCCTCCGGGGTGGCGCACTCCACGAACTCCACCGGCGGCACGTCGGCGGCCGGCCGGCGTCCGGCGGCGAGCCGCACCTGCTCCCGGGTGTTGGCGTCGTCGCTGTAGAGCAGCACCGTCGCGGTCGCCTGCATCCGTGCCTCCGCAAGATAGGGAACATCAGGTACCGATGCCGCGGATGCTACTCCTCACGACACCCCTCCGACACCGATCGGCACAGCTGTTCGCGAAGGCGCCGGAACGCCCCCGCGGGGCCGGTCGACCGGTCCGTACGGCCCAGTCGTCAGGCCCAGACACTCCGAACGGCACCCCCGGGAGTGAGGGCGGGATAAGCGACCGACATAATGTCGGTCGTGGCGACAGCAACGACAGTAGAAACCGGGCACGCGCACCCGTCGGTCAACCGGCCGAACCTCACCAGCGTCGGAACCATCATCTGGCTGAGTTCCGAGCTGATGTTCTTCGCGGCCCTCTTCGCGATGTACTTCACCCTGCGATCGGTTACGGGTACCGATCACTGGACGGAAATGGCCGACACGCTGAACTTCCCGTTCTCGGCGGCCAACACCACGATCCTGGTGCTCTCCTCCCTCACCTGCCAGCTCGGCGTGTTCGCCGCCGAGAAGGGTGACGTGAAGAAGCTCAGGGCGTGGTTCATCGTCACCTTCATCATGGGTGCGATCTTCGTCGGCGGTCAGGTGTACGAGTACACGGCCCTGGTGGCGCACGAGGGCCTGACGCTCTCGTCCGACCCGTACGGCTCCGTGTTCTACCTGACCACCGGATTCCACGGACTTCACGTGACAGGCGGCCTCATCGCCTTCCTGTTCGTCCTGGGCCGTACCTACGCGGCCCGGCGGTTCACCCACGAGCAGGCGACGGCCGCGATCGTCGTGTCCTACTACTGGCACTTCGTCGATGTCGTCTGGATCGGCCTCTTCGCCACGATCTACATGATCAAGTAGTCGGATCGGCCGCGCCGCGGCCGCTCCCATTCCAGAAGCATCGACGCAGAAGATCCTGACACCGGGGTAATCCGTGAAAAAGCTCTCCGCACGACGACGCCATCCGCTGGCGGCGATCGTCGTCCTCATCCTCGCGCTGGCGGCCACTGGGGGGCTGTACGCCGCGTTCGCGCCCGCGGGCGAGGCGAAGGCCGAAGAAACCGCCCAGTCCCTCGCCATCGACGAGGGCAAGAAGCTCTACACCGTGGGCTGCGCCAGCTGCCACGGCACCGGCGGTCAGGGCACCTCCGACGGTCCTAGCCTGGTCGGCGTCGGCGCGGCCGCTGTCGACTTCCAGGTCGGCACCGGCCGTATGCCCGCGCAGCAGCCGAGCCAGCAGGTCCCCAAGAAGAAGGTCGTCTACACGCAGGCCGAGATCGACCAGCTCGCGGCGTACGTCGCGTCCCTGGGCGCCGGCCCGGCGGTTCCGACCACCGAGCAGTACGACCCCGCGGGCGCCGACGTCGCCAACGGCGGCCAGCTGTACCGCACCAACTGCGCCCAGTGCCACAACTTCACCGGTGAGGGCGGCGCCCTGACCCACGGCAAGTACGCGCCCGACCTCTCCGATGTGGACCCCAAGCACATCTACCAGGCGATGCTCACGGGCCCGCAGAACATGCCCTCCTTCCCGGACACCGTCATGCCGGAGCAGGAGAAGCGAGACATCATCGCGTACCTCGACACGGTCAACGGCGACGACTCCGCGACCCCGGGCGGTCTGAAGCTCGGTGGCTTCGGCCCCGTCGCCGAAGGTCTCTTCGGCTGGGTGTTCGGTCTGGGCGCCCTGGTCGCCGTCGCCGTCTGGGTCGCCGCTCGGACCGCAAAGGCCAAGAAGTCATGAGTAGCCACGACATTTCCGAAGACAACCTGCCCCAGAAGCAGGCCCACGCACACGGTGCGCTGGGGGTGGCGGACAAGGACAACCCGTTCGCCGACCCGGGGCTCCCGCCCCACGAGCACCGCATCCAGGACGTGGACGAGAAGGCCGCGAAGCGCTCGGAGCGCATCGTCGCCGGTCTCTTCACCCTGTCGATGCTGGCGACCGTCGGCTTCATCGCCGCCTTCGTGGCGCTGCCGGTCGACAAGATCATCTACGTCTTCCCGCTGGGTCACATCAGCGCGCTGAACTTCTCGCTCGGCCTGACGCTGGGTGTCGCGCTGTTCGCGATCGGCGCGGGTGCGGTCCACTGGGCGCGCACGCTGATGTCCGACGTCGAGGTCGCCGCCGAGCGCCACCCGATCGAGGCCTCCCCGGAGGTCCGCGAGCAGGTGTTCGCCGACTTCAAGGAAGGCGTCACCGAGTCGGGCATCGGCTTCGGCCGGCGCAAGCTCATCCGCAACACGCTGCTGGGCGCGCTGACCCTGGTCCCGCTCTCCGGTGTCGTGCTGCTGCGTGAGCTGGGCCCGATGCCCGGCACCAAGCTGCGGCACACCCTGTGGTCCAAGGGCAAGCTGCTCGTGAACATGAACACCCACGAGCCGCTGCGTGCCTCGGACATCTCCGTGGGCTCGCTGACCTTCGCCATGCCGGAGGGTCTGCACGAGCACGACCACGACTTCCAGAAGGAGATCGCCAAGGCGGCCCTGATGCTCGTCCGGCTCGAGCCGGAGGACATCAAGGACAAGCGCGAGCTCGAGTGGTCGCACGAGGGCATCGTGGCGTACTCCAAGATCTGCACCCACGTGGGCTGCCCGATCTCGCTGTACGAGCAGCAGACGCACCACGTGCTGTGCCCCTGCCACCAGTCCACCTTCGACCTCGCCGACGGCGCCCGAGTCATCTTCGGTCCTGCCGGTCACGCCCTGCCGCAGCTCCGCATCGGTGTGAACGACGAGGGGTACCTCGAGGCGCTCGGCGACTTCGAAGAGCCCGTCGGTCCGGCCTTCTGGGAGCGCGGAGAATCATGAGTAATGCAGCCAGCAACGAGTCGTCCCGCTCCCGCGGGAAGGCCCCGGCCGGCGAGCGCGTAGCCGACTGGGCCGACGGCCGGCTGGGGATCTTCTCCCTGGCCAAGGCCAACATGCGCAAGATCTTCCCCGACCACTGGTCGTTCATGTTGGGCGAAGTCTGCCTGTACAGCTTCATCATCATCATCCTCACGGGTGTGTACCTGACGCTGTTCTTCCACCCGTCGATGGCCGAGGTGGAGTACCACGGCTCGTACGTGCCGCTGCAGGGACAGCTGATGTCCCAGGCGTTCGAGTCGACGGTGAACATCTCGTTCGAGGTGCGCGGCGGTCTGCTGATCCGGCAGATCCACCACTGGGCCGCGATCGTCTTCCTCGCCGGCATGTTCGTCCACATGATGCGCGTGTTCTTCACCGGCGCGTTCCGCAAGCCGCGTGAGATCAACTGGCTGTTCGGCTTCCTGCTGTTCGTCCTGGGCATGTTCACCGGTTTCACCGGCTACTCGCTCCCGGACGACCTGCTCTCCGGCACCGGTATCCGCTTCATGCAGGGTGCGATCCTGTCGATCCCGGTCGTCGGCACCTACGTGTCGATGTTCCTCTTCGGCGGCGAGTTCCCGGGCACCGACATCATCGCCCGCTTCTACTCGATCCACATCCTGCTGCTGCCGGGCATCATGCTGGGTCTGGTGGTCGCCCACCTGATCCTGGTCTTCTACCACAAGCACACCCAGTTCGCGGGTCCCGGCCGGACCAACAAGAACGTGGTCGGCATGCCGCTGCTGCCGGTGTACATGGCGAAGGCCGGCGGGTTCTTCTTCCTGGTGTTCGGCGTGATCGCGGTCATGTCCGCGATCGCCACGATCAACCCGATCTGGAACATCGGCCCGTACCGTCCGGACCAGGTGTCGACCAACGCGCAGCCCGACTGGTACATGGGCTTCTCCGAGGGCCTGATCCGCATCATGCCGGGCTGGGAGATCAACTTCTGGGGCCACACCCTGGTCCTGGGCGTCTTCATCCCGCTGATGGTCTTCGGTCTGGTCATGGTCGCGATCGCGGTCTACCCGTTCATCGAGTCCTGGGTCACCGGCGACAAGCGCGAGCACCACATCCTGGACCGCCCGCGCAACGCCCCGACGCGGACCGCCTTCGGCGCCGCCTGGATCGCGCTGTACTTCGTGCTGCTCGTCGGCGGTGGCAACGACCTGTGGGCCACCCACTTCAACCTGTCGATCAACGCGATCACCTGGTTCGTCCGGATCGGCATGTTCGTGGTGCCGGTGCTGGTGTTCATCGCGACCAAGCGCATCTGCCTGGGCCTGCAGCGCCGGGACAAGGAGAAGGTGCTGCACGGACGCGAGTCGGGCATCATCAAGCGCCTGCCGCACGGTGAGTTCATCGAGGTCCACGAGCCGCTCTCGCAGGAGCAGCTGCACACCCTCACCGCGCACGAGCAGTACAAGCCCGCCGAGATCGGCCCGACGGTCGACGAGAACGGCGTCGAGCGCAAGGTGAAGGCGTCGGAGAAGCTCCGCGCCAAGCTGAGCCAGGGCTACTACGGCGAGGGCAACCAGATCGAGAAGCCCACGCTCGAGGAGTTCAAGGAGATCGAGGCCGGCCACGGTCACCACTGAGTGCCCGTCCCCCGCGTGAGCGGGCCGATCACCCCGATCACCGACTGATCAACTGATCGCCACGGCAGGAGCCCCGTCCGGCACCCGGACGGGGCTCTTCGCCGTCCGCGGGATCGATAGGGTGGGAGGTGCCCCGCGGAGAGGGGGCGCCACCCGTGAACCCGCGGCCCCGGGCGGGCCGCCGGACCGAGACGATCAGGAGCGGCATATGAGCGCTGTGACCCCCGCTGGAGGCGACACCGCGGCGGGCCGTTCCTGGCCGGCCGTCCTCAACGGCCTGCTGGAGGGCCGCGACCAGAGCGCCGACGACACCGCCTGGGCGATGGACCGGATCATGCGGGGCGAGGCCACCGACGCCCAGATCGCGGCCTTCGTGGTCGCGCTGCGGGCCAAGGGGGAGACGGTCGAGGAGATCACCGGCCTGGTGCGGGCCATGTACGACCACGCCCGGGTGATCGACGTGCCCGGCCCCGCCGTGGACATCGTGGGCACCGGCGGCGACGGCGCGAAGACCGTCAACATCTCCACCATGTCCGCGATCGTGATCGCGGGCACCGGGGTGAAGGTGGTCAAGCACGGCAACCGGGCCGCCTCCTCGGCGAGCGGGTCCTCGGACGTGCTGGAGAAGCTGGGCGTCAACCTGGAGCTGACCCCGCAGCGGGTGGCCGAGGTGGCGCACGAGGCCGGCATCACCTTCTGCTTCGCGGTGAAGTTCCACCCGGCGCTCCGTCATGTGGCGGCGGCGCGCAGTCAGTTGGGCATCCGCACCACCTTCAACTTCCTGGGCCCGCTGACCAACCCGGCCCGGGTGAGGGCACAGGCGATCGGTGTGGCCGACCTGCGGATGGCGCCCATCATGGCGGGCGTGTTCGCGGAGGCGGGCAACTCCGCGCTGGTCTTCCGCGGCGAGGACGGCCTCGACGAGCTCACCGTGACCGGCCCCTCCCGGGTCTGGGTGGTGCGGGACGGACAGGTGCGCGAGGAGCTCTTCGACCCGCGTGACGTGGGCGTCGCGTACGCGCCGCTGGACGCCCTGCGCGGCGGCGACCCGTCCTACAACGCGGACGTCGCCCGGCGCCTGCTGGCCGGCGAGACGGGCCCGGTCCGGGACGCCGTGCTGCTGAACTCGGCGGCGGCGCTGGTCGCCTTGGAGCCGGGGGAGGGGACGCTCGCCGAGCAGATCCGGGCCGGCATGGACCGAGCCGCCGAGTCCCTCGACTCGGGCGCCGCCCGGCGGTCCCTGGAGCGGTGGGTCATGGCCAGCAACTCCTGAGCCGCCGGCTCCCGGTCCGCCGAGGCGGGCCGGGGAACGCGTACGCGAGGCGTGGTCCGGATGGCGGACCACGCCTCGTGCGCGTGCGGCGGTTGTGGCAAGATGCGGGGCAGGTCATGAGTGACAGCCATCAGGCCCCGGCCGGCTGTCCGGCAACCCTCCGTCCGTGGCGGGGTGCCCCGGGTGAGGACCAGGCCGCAGACAGCAAGGTCTGCGGCAAGCGCGGACCCCTCCCGTGATGCCAGGGGTCCTGGTTGCCGAGGAGTCTTTTGTGAGCCGACGAATGCGCCGGGCCTGACCGGTCGGGGTCGCTGCTTTCCGCTGTTCGCCCCGCCGGGCAGGCCGTCGAGCCGAGTCCTTCGCTTCTTCGTCCTTCCCCCCCTTTTTTCCCCGTCCCGTCCCTGGTGGCCGCTGCCGGCGCCGGGCCGACGCACCGTCGGCCGCGCCGCCGCCCCCGGGGTACGCCGACGTGCTCACAGGAGACCGCCATGCCGTTCACCACCACCGCCACTGCCACCGCCACCGCCACCGCCTCCGCCGCCTGCACCACCACCGCCGTCCCGGCGCCCGCTCACGTCTCCTCGCCCGCCGAGCCGCTGCCGGTGCTGGGGCTGGACGTCACCGTGCCGCTGGCCTCCGGCCACCGGGTGCCGTACGCCGCGCTCGACCAGGCGGCCAGTGCGCCGGTGCTGCGCGAGGACTGGGAC
>NZ_JACADT010000770.1:0-2741 GCF_013421635.1 Streptomyces sp. UH6
GCGTCCAGCGTCCGGCGCAGGATCTCGGCGGCCCGGGGCCGCTGCCCGGGGTCGCGCAGGCGCAGCACGACCGCTCCCGCGCCCACGGACGCCTTGAGCTCGCCCTTGGTGCCCTCGGCGATCACCGTGCCGCGGTCGATCACCGCGATCCGGGAGGCGAGCTGGTCGGCCTCGTCCAGGTACTGGGTGGTGAGCAGCACGGTGGTGCCCTGGGCGACGACGGCGCGCACGATGTCCCAGACCTGGTTGCGGCTGCGCGGGTCCAGCCCGGTGGTGGGCTCGTCGAGGAAGAGCAGGTCGGGGGTGTTGAGGATGGAGGCGGCGATGTCGATGCGGCGGCGCATGCCGCCGGAGTACTGCTTGACCTGCTTGCCGGCCGCCTCCGCCAGCCCGAACGCGTCGAGCAGCTGCGCGGCGCGTTCCCGTGCGGCCCGTCGGCCGTGACCGAGGAGGCGGCCGAGCAGGAGGAGGTTCTCGGTGCCGGTGAGGTCCTCGTCCACGGAGGCGTACTGGCCGGTGAGGCTGACCCGGCTGCGGACCCGGTCGGCGTCCTTGACGACGTCGTGGCCGAAGACGCGGGCCTCGCCGCCGTCGGGGCGCAGGAGGGTGGCGAGCATCTTGACCACGGTGGTCTTGCCGGCGCCGTTCGGGCCGAGGACCCCGTAGACGGTTCCGGTGGGAACGACGAGGTCGACGCCGTCGACGGCGCGTGTCCCGCCGAAGGTCTTCACCAGTCCCGCCGTCTCCACGGCCGGGGCGGGCGTCGGCTGGCTCATGGGAACCTTCCTCTCCGGTGCTGCGAGGGGGCTGCGGGGCGGCCGGGAAGGCCGCCCGGGATGCGCGTGCACCCACCGGTGCAGACTCCGGGGGCGCCGCGGACTCATCGGTCGGCCCGGCCCCTTCCTCCTGCTTCCGATGATGCGGGAGGCGGGCGGGGACGGCGTGTGCGCGGACCGGCGGGTCGGACGGCGGGTGGCGGCGGGTCGGCGGCGGGTCGGGCGGCGGGAAGGCGCACAGTGATGTGCGTCCCTCTCGCGATTGACGATGCCGCGAGTGAGCAGAGGAGATCCCTGTACGCCCACAGCCACCGGAGAAAGGACGTCCCTCCATGGCGTTGCCCGATTCACCGTCGACCGGGACCGCACCGGATCCCGGGGCGGTCCGCCGCCACCGCACCCTGTTCCGGGCCGCGAGCCGGCGCCGTAACCCTCCGCTGCGACGCACCGACATCACGGTCACGGACGAGGCGATGGTCCGCAGGGCGGTCAAGGCCGCCTCGCTGGGCAACGCGATGGAGTGGTTCGACTTCGGCATCTACAGCTATCTGGCCGTCACCATCGGCCATGTCTTCTTCCCGCCGGGCAACGAGACGGTGCAGCTGCTGTCGTCGTTCGCCACCTTCGCGGCGTCGTTCCTGGTGCGCCCGCTCGGCGGCATGGTGTTCGGCCCGATGGGTGACCGGATCGGACGCAAGAAGGTCCTCGCGCTCACCATGATCCTGATGGCGGCGGGCACCTTCTGCATCGGGCTGATCCCCTCGTACGCGACGATCGGCTTCTGGGCGCCCGTCCTGCTCCTGCTGTTCCGGCTGGTCCAGGGCTTCTCCACGGGCGGTGAGTACGGCGGCGCGTCGACCTTCATCGCCGAGTACGCGCCGGACCGCCGCCGGGGTTTCTGGGGCAGTTTCCTGGAGCTGGGCACCCTGGCCGGTTACGTCGCCGCGGCGGGGCTGGTCACCGTGCTGACGGTGTTGCTGGGCGACCAGGGGATGGAGGACTGGGGCTGGCGGGTGCCGTTCCTGGTGGCCGGGCCCATCGGCTTCGTCGGCCTCTACCTGCGGCTGAGGCTCGACGAGACGCCGGCGTTCAAGCGACTCGAGGAGGAGTCCTCGCACCGCTCGGCGGCGGCCTCGGCCCATGTCGAGCCGAGCGCCACGGCAGACCTGAAGGACATCTTCCGCAGGCAGTGGCCCACGCTGATCCTCTGCATCTGCCTGGTGGGCGCGTACAACATCACCGACTACATGCTGCTGTCGTACATGCCGACCTATCTCTCCGACGAGATGGGCTACTCCGAGACCCACGGTCTGCTGTTCCTGATCGGGACGATGGTCGTGCTGATGCTGCTCATCAACCAGGTCGGGCGGCTCAACGACCGCTACGGCCGCAAGCCGCTGCTGATGGCGGGCATGCTGGGCTTCCTGGTGCTCTCCGTCCCGGCGTTCCTGCTGGTCAAGCAGGGCAGCTTCGTCGCGGTCGGGTCCGGCATGCTGATGCTGGGCCTGTCGCTGGTGTGCCTGCTGGGCACGATGTCGGCGGCTCTGCCCGCGCTGTTCCCGACGCCGGTGCGGTACGGGTCGCTGGCGGTGGGGTACAACCTGTCCGCCTCGCTGTTCGGCGGGACGACGCCGCTGGTGATCACGGCGCTGATCTCGGTGACGGGGAGCGACATGATGCCCGCCTACTACTCGATGGCGGCGGCGCTGGTGGGTGTGGTCTCGGTGGCCTTCATGAAGGAGACGGCACGCCGTCCGCTGGACGGTTCGCCCCCGTCGGTCTCCACACCGCAGGAGGCGGCCCTCCTGGTGGAGAGCCGGGCGCCTTCGCCGCGGTTCTGATCCCGCCGTGTGCCGCGCACGGCGGGCCGGGTAGCGGCGCCCGAGGGTCCCGGCCGCGTCACCGGCGGCGTCGGCCGCCCTTCAGCCGTCCCGGGCCCAGGGCCGCAGCTTCTCCGGGTTGCGG
>NZ_JACADT010000771.1:0-2740 GCF_013421635.1 Streptomyces sp. UH6
CAGGTCGGCGGCGCGAGCCGGGTCGGCCGGGCAGAGCCGGGTCGGACCCAGTCGGCCGGGCAGCCGTGTTCGCAGGCGCTCGCCAGGTCGGTCGGGTCGTGCGGAGTCCCAGTTGGGCCGGATCGGATCAGGTCGGGTCGATGCCGTGGCTGCGCAGCCAGGCGAGCGGGTCGACCGCTCCGCCGCCGCCCGGACGCACCTCGAAGTGCAGGTGAGGACCGGTGGAGTTGCCCGAGTTGCCCGAGTAGGCGATCGTCTCGCCGGCCTTCACGGACATGCCGTCGGCCAGCTTGTACGCGGAGAGGTGGCAGTACCAGGTCTCCGTGCCGTCCTTGGCGGTCACGATCATCATGTTGCCGTACGCACCGTTGATCTGGGTGCGCACGGTGCCGTCGGTCGCCGCCATGACCGGCGTGCCGAAGGAGACGGGGAAGTCGATGCCGGTGTGCGCCGACATCCAGTTGACGCCGGCGGCGCCGTAGTAGGCGCTGAGGCCGCGCTGGGCGACCGGGCTGGCGAACTTGGGGCGCAGCCGCTCCTTCTTGGCGGCTTCCTCCGCCGCCTTCCGGATCTCGGCCTCACGCTGTGCCTCGAGGTCGATCCGCTCCTGCTCGCGGCTGGCGCGGTCGCCGAAGTCGGCGGCGGCGACGGTCACTTCGCTGAACTGGGCGGAGATCTTGTCGTTGGCGGCCGAGGGCTTCACCGGCTGGGCGTCCGACGCGGCCTGGGTGGTGGTCTCCTCGACCGAGCCGCCCACCGAGGCGGCGGCGACGCCGGCCACGCCCATCACGCAGACGGAGGGGACCGCGACGGTCAGCAGGGCGGAGCGGCGGGCGGGGGTGCGACGGCGGCCGCCGCGACCCGCGGAGCGGGAGGTGTGGGAGAGGACCTCGCCCTGGTCGTCCAGGAAGCCGGGCCGGTCGTCGGCCTCGTCGCCGTGGCCTCTCGGACCGTCATGGTCGGCGGTGTCCGCGTCCTCACGCCGACCGTCGGCGGACCCGCGCCGTTCGTGGGCGTCCTCACCGTCGCGTGCGGGGGAGTCGTCGCCCTCCGTGGAGTTCCATGCCGTGGCGTCGTAGGCGCCGGTGTCGGAGTCCTGCCCGTTCCAGTTCCACTCGCCGGCGCCGTCCGGGCCGTCGGTTGCCTGCGCGGGGATCTCGGCGGTGTTCCAGGCGGTGGTGTCGAAGGAGCCGGTGTCCTGGGCCGCGTAGTGCTGGTCCGCGTAGAACTGGGCGGCGTACCCGTCGTACTGGGAGCCCATGTCCCACTGGCCGCTGTCGTAGGAGGACGTCTGCCCGTAGCCGTCACCGGTGTACTGGGCGGTCATCGACGGGTCGGTCCAGCCGGTGGTGTCGTAGGAACCGCTCGCGTACGAACCGGTGTCGAAGGAGCCGGTGTCGTATCCGCCGCCGTGCTGGGTACCGGTGTCGTAGGAACCGGTGCCGTGGTCCTGGGAGACCTGGCCGTCGTACTGGGTGAAGTCCGCGTAATAGGCCTCGGACGTGCCGTACGCCGGATAGGGCGCCGACGTCGAGTCGGAGGCCGGGGCCGGGGTCGTCATGCTCCCCGACGGGTGACGCTCGTCCACCAACTTCTCTTTCGCCTCGACGACAGGGGCTGCCAGAGCAGTGCGGCGACTGTACCCGGCGGTATGCGGACTGGACAATCTTCGGCGGCCAGTCTGTGGGAACCAAAGGGACAGGAGGGCTTCTTTCGGGGCTCCTCGGGCGTGTCTTTGAGGCTGTGTTCGGCAAACGTTCGATGTTTTCGTCGGGATACGGGGTGAAGGGGCCTCTCGCGTATGCCACAGTCACGCCTACCGGCCCTTTCGCGGCACTCCGAGCGCTCGGCCGTGGCGCGTGGGAGCGGCGTGTCGAGGCCTCCGCCGGGGCCGGTGGAGCCGTTTCGGCGAGGGAAGCGGGTGCCGCTGTGTGATTTCGCCCTCCCTCTCCACCGGAAGACCCACGGCTGAGGGATGCTGTGGATAACGTGCGTTCACTTCCCCGGCCGGTGCGGCGGGCTTGAGTCGGTTGATGGAGGCGTTGATGGGTGTGGCAGTCGGTCCGATCCGTGTGGTGGTGGCCAAGCCGGGCCTGGACGGTCACGATCGCGGGGCCAAGGTCATCGCGCGGGCGCTGCGCGACGCGGGCATGGAGGTCATCTACACGGGCCTCCACCAGACGCCCGAGCAGATCGTGGACACCGCGATCCAGGAGGACGCCGACGCGATCGGTCTCTCCATCCTCTCCGGCGCGCACAACACGTTGTTCGCCAAGGTGATCGACCTGCTCAAGGAGCGGGACGCGGCGGACATCCTGGTGTTCGGCGGCGGCATCATCCCTGAGGCGGACATCGCGCCGCTGAAGGAGAAGGGTGTGGCGGAGATCTTCACGCCGGGCGCGCCGACGCAGGCGGTCGTGGACTGGGTCCGCGCCAACGTCCGTGAAGCCGCCGACGCCTGACAAGGCGCCACGGATCCTGGGCCGCCGAGGGCGCCCACGGCTGTGCGCCATGGCCGTGCGCCGTGGGCGGGTGCTCTCGAGGGGCGCCACGGCGGTACGTCGTAGGACCGACCGGGACGAGACGAGTGAGGCGGCGGGGCAGGGGCCGGCCGGGTACCTGCTCCGGTGGCCGCCGGCCGGTGGTCTCGCGGTGAGCGGTACGTCCGGCGCGGCGGCTGCCGCCGGTGTGCCGGGCGGGCACTCCTCACCGCTGTCCTCGTGCACCCCACGCCGCCTGT
>NZ_JACADT010000772.1:0-2729 GCF_013421635.1 Streptomyces sp. UH6
GCGCGGCGCCGAGGTGAGGGCCGTCCGGCGCCTCGGCGACGACGCCGCGGCCTTGCGCCGCGCGGTCACCGGCAGCGAGGCCGACCTGATCGTCACCACCGGCGGCACCGCCGCGGGCCCGGTCGACCATGTCCACCCCATCCTGCGCAAGGCCGGTGCCGAGCTGCTGGTCGACGGCGTCCAGGTCCGTCCCGGCCACCCCATGCTGCTGGCCCGCCTCCAGGACGGTCGTCATCTGGTCGGCCTGCCGGGCAACCCGCTGGCCGCGGTCTCCGGTCTGCTCACCCTCGCCCAGCCGCTGCTGCGTGCCCTGGGCGCGCACACCGTCAACGACGCCTACACCCTGCCCCTGGCCGAAGGCGTCCAAGGGCATCCCCAGGACACGCGGCTGGTGCCGGTCGTGCTGCGCGCCGACCGGGCCCACCCGCTGCATTACACCGGTCCCGCCATGCTCCGTGGCATGGCGGCGGCCGACGCTCTCGCCGTGATCCCGCCGGGCGGGCTGAAGGCGGGAGAGGAGAGCGAGCTCCTGGATCTGCCCTGGACGCTCGCCGGAACGGGAGTGTGTTTCACGTGAAACTGCCGGGACAGGACGTCATCGCCCGAGAGGCGGGCGAACGTCTGGTCACCCACCGGGTGAAACTTCCGCAGAAGGCGGTGCCGCATCCGCTCCGCCAGGTCAGCAAGCGGCTTTCCATGGCGCTGCTGGTGCTGGTGGCGACCGCGTTCATCGTCTACCTGGACCGCGACGGCTACAACGACAACGCCGGCGGCGGACTCGACCTGCTCGACAGCTTCTACTACGCGACGGTCACCCTCTCCACCACCGGCTACGGCGACGTCACGCCGGCCAGCGACACCGCCCGGCTGACCAACATCCTCGTCATCACTCCCCTGCGAGTGATCTTCCTGATCATCCTCGTCGGCACCACCCTCGAGGCGCTCACCGAACGCACGCGGGAAGAGCTGCGCCTGAACCGCTGGAGGCACACCTTGCGGGACCACACTGTCGTCGTCGGCTTCGGCACGAAGGGGCGGTCGGCCCTGCAGACGGTCCGTGCCTCGGGCGTTCCCGCGGACCAGATCGTGGTGGTGGACGCCAGCGGCAAGGTGATCGAGTCCGCCGCCGCCGCGGGGTACGCGGGGGTGGCCGGCGACGCCACCCGCAGTGACGTGCTGAAGCGCGCCGAGGCCCACAAGGCACGGCAGATCATCATCGCCACCCAGCGCGACGACACCGCGGTGCTGGTCACGCTCACGGCCCGCCAGCTGAACCGCGGCGCCAAGATCGTGGCGGCGGTCCGTGAGGAGGAGAACGCACCGCTGCTCAGGCAGTCGGGTGCCGACGCGGTGATCACCAGCGCCAGCGCGGCCGGCCGTCTGCTGGGGCTCTCGGTGCTGAGCCCGGCCGCCGGCATGGTGATGGAGGACCTGATCCAGCAGGGCAGCGGCCTGGACATCGTGGAGCGCCCGGTCATAAAGGCCGAGGTGGGCAAGAAGCCCAGGGAGCTGGACGACATGGTGATCAGCGTGCTGCGCGGTCACCGGGTCCTCGGCTTCGACGACGCCTCGCTCGGAACGCTGCAGATCGCGGACCGCGTCATCACGATCGTCCGTTCCTCGCAGGCGCGGCAGGTCGCCCCGGACCAGCGGCCCCTGCCGCACCCGGACCGGCAGTCGGGGACGATCGACCGGCCGTGACGGGCCGCCTGGGGCTTCGCCCACCGAGGGAGTAGCGTCGCTTCCATGCATGCGATCACGATTCCCGAGGCGGGCGGCCCCGAGGCCCTGGTCTGGGCAGAGGTGGCGGACCCGGTGCCCGGAGAGGGCGAGGTCCTGGTCGAGGTGACGGCGGCGGCGGTCAACCGCGCCGATCTGCTGCAGCGGCAGGGGTTCTACGATCCGCCGCCGGGCGCCTCTCCTTATCCGGGGCTGGAGTGCTCCGGCCGTATCGCCGAGATCGGCCCGGGGGTGTCCGGGTGGAGCGTGGGCGACGAGGTGTGCGCGCTGCTGTCCGGCGGCGGCTACGCCGAGAAGGTGGCCGTCCCGGCGGGGCAGCTGCTGCCCGTACCGGCGGGCCTCTCCCTGGTGGAGGCGGCGGCGCTGCCCGAGGTGACCTGCACGGTCTGGTCGAACGTCTTCATGGTCGCCCACCTGCGCCCCGGGGAGACGCTGCTGGTCCACGGAGGGTCGAGCGGCATCGGCACCATGGCGATCCAGCTGGCCAAGGCGGTCGGGGCCAAGGTGGCGGTGACCGCGGGCAGCAAGGAGAAGCTGGACCGCTGCGCGGAGCTGGGCGCGGACATCCTGATCAACTACCGGGAGCAGGACTTCGTCGAGGAGATCGCCAGGGCCACGGACGGGGCCGGGGCCGACGTCATCCTCGACAACATGGGGGCCAAGTACCTGGACCGGAACGTGACGGCGCTGGCGGTCAACGGCCGTCTGGCGATCATCGGGATGCAGGGCGGCGTCAAGGGCGAGCTGAACATCGCGACGCTGCTGAACAAGCGGGCGGCGGTCAGCGCGACGTCGCTGCGGGCGCGGCCGCTGAACGAGAAGGCGGCGATCGTGGCGGCCGTGCGAGAGCACGTGTGGCCGCTGGTGGCCGACGGGCATGTCCGGCCGGTGATCGACCAGGAGCTGCCGATGGAAGCGGCGGGGGACGGGCACCGGGTCCTGGAGGCCAGCGGCCACGTGGGGAAGGTCCTCCTCGTCGCGCCCGGCGC
>NZ_JACADT010000773.1:0-2728 GCF_013421635.1 Streptomyces sp. UH6
GGCCTGGGCTACCCGCGAGGGCCGCTGGCCTGGGGCGACCTGATCGGCGTGCGGCGCCTCCTCACCCTGCAGCAGCGCCTGCACGCCGCCACCGGAGACCCCCGCTACCGGCCGACCCGCTGGGTCACCGAGCGGGCCCAACTCGGGCTGCCGCTCACCGAACTCGGCGCCGTACCGCCGCACGCCGCCCCCTGACGTTCCGGCCGCGCCGCGGCCCCCACCTCACGACACCCCCTCTCAAGAGGCCGCGCCTGCCGGCCCTCAGCCTCACTGCCACTCACCGCCCTTACCTCACCCACGGGAGAAGACACAGTGTTCTCAAGGGACTTCGGTCTGACCGAGACCCAGCGCGACATCCGGGCCATGGCCGCGGAGTTCGTCGACACCGAGATCGTTCCGCACGCCCGCGACTGGGACCGCGACGAGCGGGTGGACCCGCGCATCGTCCAACGCCTGGGCGAACTGGGCTTCCTCGGCCTCGGTGTCCCTGAGGAGTACGGCGGCGTGGAGGCCGACATGCTCTCCTACGTCCTGGTCACCGAGGAACTCGGGCGGGGCGACTCCTCCGTGCGGGGCATCGTCTCGGTCTCGCTCGGCCTGGTCACCAAGACCATCGTCTCGCACGGCACCGAGGCCCAGAAGAAGGAGTGGGTCCCGCGGCTGGTCAGCGGCGAGGCGCTGGGCTGCTTCGCCCTCACCGAGCCCGGCACCGGCTCCGACGCCGGCTCCCTGGCCACCCGCGCCACCCGCGACGGCGACGACTGGGTGATCGACGGGACCAAGATGTTCATCACCAACGGCACCTGGGCCAAGGTCGCCCTCCTCTTCGCCCGCACCGGCGAGAACGCCGTCACCGCCTTCCTGGTCCCGACCGACACCCCCGGTTTCACCGCCACGGAGATCCACGGCAAGCTCGGCCTGCGCGGTCAGGCGACCGCCGAACTGGCCCTCGACGGGGTCCGGGTGCCCGACTCCGCCCGCATCGGCGAGGTCGGCAAGGGGCTCGGCATCGCGCTCGGCGCGCTCTCGCGCGGGCGGATCTCGGTGGCCGCGGGAGCCGTCGGTGTCGCGCAGGCCGCGCTCGACGCCGCCGTCGCCTACTCCACCGAGCGGGAACAGTTCGGCAAGCCGATCGCCTCCTTCCAGCTGGTGCAGGAGCTGCTCGCCGACGCCGCCGTCGACGTCCACGCCTCCCGCCTGCTCACCCATCAGGTCGCCCGGATGGCCGACGCGGGAGCCGGGCCCAAGGAGTACGCGACCGACGCCTCGGCGGCCAAGTACCACGCGGCCGAGACGGCCGTGCGAGTCAGCAACAACTGCCTCCAGGTCTTTGGCGGTTACGGCTTCATCGACGAGTACCCGGTCGGCAAGTACCTCCGCGACGCGCGCGTCCTCACCCTCTACGAGGGCACCAGCCAGGTGCAGAAGCTCATCATCGGGCGCGCGCTCACGGGCGTGAACGCGATGGCGTGACCCCGTGTCCGACGTCCCGCCGGGCAACGCGGCCCGGCGGGACGTCGGTCCGCATGGCCCGGTGATCCACCGGAAGTTGACGTCGCTGCGCAGGAAGTACGTCTGGTCCCCGGCTCGGCGAACTCGAGGAGGCCCTGCGAAGCCTGAACGGGGACCGCCACCGCGCCGACGCCCTCCTTGCGTTCGTCGGCGAGCTGGTGGAGGACTACGCACGGTGATCTCCGCGGTCCGGCCGCAGCGCACGTGGACACGCTGGTGGCCGCGCCGACTGCGGTGCCGTGGGCGCCCCGGCTGTACCACTCGTGCGCCCACCCACCCCGGACGAACCACGAGATCTGGTCATCCGGCTCGAAGGGCAGAACACCCAGCGGGGCGCACCACGAGGGTCCGCAGCCGCAGCCTCGTTGCCGACCGCTCTCAGGACGACGCCCAGACCCCGAGCTCGTTGCCGCTCGGATCCAGAAAATGGAGCCGGCGGCCGCCAGGGAATGGATACGGACCCTCGACCACCTCTCCTCCGGCCGCGGTGATCGCGTCCGCCGTGGCGTCGAGGTCCTGCGAGAACAGCAGGACCAGAGGTCCGTTCCGCCCCGGCTCGCGAGTGGCGTTCAGCCCTCCCACCTCGCCCTCGCTGTCCGGGGCGGCGATGCCCGCGTATTCGGGGCCGTAGTCGTTGAACGCCCAGCCGAAGGCGGCCGCGTAGAACGCCTTCGTCGCGGCGAGGTCCGTAACGCCGAGTTCGATGTAGTCGATGGCATGGTGGGTGGGCATGCGGGGACTCCTCCGGTGTGTCGACCAGACTCCAGCATGCCGCAGCGCGCAGAAGCTCGCTGCAGTCCTCGGTGGCCGGCCTTCCAGGCAGGTCAGGCTGACCCCGGCGGGCACCCCGTCAGCCGGCTCACCCGGCCTGCGGCCCCGGTAACCGCAGAACTCCTGTCACGCAGTCATCGCCGCCCTGTGTCGGACCCGTAGTGACCGTCGAGCCGGCGCGCCGACAGCGGGCCCTGTTCGACGAGCGCCGCCTCCACCGTCCGCACACCCTCGTACGTCACCGGCGCCCCCGGCAGGTCCGTGTCTCCGCGCGCCGCGGTGCTGGGCCTCGGACCAGGGGTCTTCGCCGTCCCCGAGGTTCTCGCTCGCGAAGCCGTAGGAGTGCCTGTTGCCGTCGGTGCCGGCCTCGTCGTCGCGCGGTCTGCGCGATCACCGTCCGCAGCTTCGGGCTTGCGCCTTCCGTTGCGGCAACTTCTACGGTCAT
>NZ_JACADT010000774.1:0-2722 GCF_013421635.1 Streptomyces sp. UH6
GCGGCTGGGCCGCCCAGGGGGCGATGGCGGTACCCCCTGCTCGAGCGAAGCCGAGAGCTTGGGGGCGGGCGGGCGCAGGCCCCAGCCTCCGCGGCGAGCGGTCCCCCACCATGCGCAAGCCCTGCGGCGCCGTCCACACGTGGCCTCGCGGCGGCGTGCCCAAGCCGGGCCCGGGCGGACAGCGCTGTTCATCCCCCGACCCGCCCCCTTCCCAGAAGGGACTTGCGTTCCGCGGAGCGAGCCGTCACGTGCGCACGTGAGGCCTGCGCCCACCCGTGCCGCCCCTCGCGGCACGACTGCCCGCAGACGGAACGGGCGGTGACTGCACGCAGGGGAAAGGCGCTGCTGGGGCCGAGGGGGCGGGGGTGGTGCCACGGCCGGACCTCACGGTCAGGCGAGGACGTGGTCCACGAAGCACCACCGCCACGCCTCACCCGGCTCGAACGTCCGCATCACCGGATGCCCCGTCTCCTCGAAGTGCCCCGCCGCGTGCCGCAGCGGCGACGAATCGCAGCACCCCACATGCCCGCACTCCAGGCACATCCGCAGCTGCACCGGATGGGTGCCGGCCGCCACACACCCCTGACAGGTGTCCGACCGAGGCGCCGGTTCGGGACGCGGCAGCGAGTCGACGTGCGCGCAGTGTTTCATGGGACTCAGATTACGTCCGGTGCAGGTGATGCACACGGAGCGAGGATGGGACCCCGATGCATGTGATGCCCCTGCTGCTGCTGATCGCGGGCAGCGCGGCCGTCGCCGGCGCCGCCCGCCGGACCCGCGTCCCGGCGCCGCTCGTGCTGCTGGCGGTGGGCCTGCTGGTGTCGTACCTGCCGGGGGTCCCCGAGTACGAGCTGGACCCGGACGTCGTCCTGCCGCTGGTGCTGCCGCCGCTGCTCTACACGGCGGCCACGGACAGCTCCTACCTGGACCTGCGCGCCCAGAAGCGCCCGGTGGCGCTGCTCTCGGTGGGCTACGTCCTGTTCTCGACGCTGGTGGTGGGGCTGATGGTGCACACCTTCGTGCCCGGCCTCTCCGCCGCCGCGGCGCTGGTGCTGGCCGCGGTGATCGCACCGCCGGACGCGGTCGCCGCCACCGCCATCGCCCGCCGGCTGAGGCTGCCCGCGCGGGTCACCACCATCCTGCAGGGCGAGTCCCTGGTGAACGACGCCACCGCGATCACCGCCTACAAGGTGGCGCTGGCCGCCGCCCTGGGCGAGAGCGTCGGCTGGCTCGGCGGGAGCCTGGAGTTCCTGGTCGCCTCGGTGGGCGGCGTCGGCGTCGGCCTCGCGCTGATGGTGCCGCTGCACTGGCTGCGCACCCGGCTGAACGACCCGCTGTTGCAGAACACGCTCTCCCTGGTGATCCCCTTCTTCGCCTACGCGCTGGCCGAGCAGGTCCACGCCTCCGGTGTGCTGGCCGTGGTGGTGGTCGCCCTCTACCTGGGCCACCACGCCTGGCAGGTCGACTTCGCCACCCGGCTCCAGGAGGGGGCGGTGTGGCGGATGGTCGCCTTCGTGCTGGAGTCGGCGGTCTTCGCGCTGATCGGCCTGCAACTGCCGGTGGTGGTCCGCGACCTGGGCGACGACTACGGCGCCGGGGAGGTGCTCTGGTACGCGGTGGCCCTGTTCGTGACGGTGGTGGTCGTCCGGTTCGTGTGGGTGTACCCGGCGACCTTCGTGCCGCGGCTGCTGTCCCGCCGTATCCGCGAGCGCGAGGCCAACCCGACCTGGAAGGGGTCGTTCATCATCTCCTGGGCCGGGATGCGGGGCGTGGTCTCCCTGGCCATCGCCTTCTCGATCCCCGCCACCCTGAGCGACGGGAAGGAGTTCCCCGGGCGGAACCTGATCCTCTTCCTCACCTTCACCACCGTGATCGGCACGCTGGTGGTCCAGGGGCTGACACTGCCCCCGCTGATCCGGGCGTTCCGGCTGCCCGGACGGGACGTCCAGGCGGAGACGCTGGTCGAGGCCAACGCCCAGGCGCAGGCCTCGAGCGCCGCCGAGGAGCGGCTGGAGGAACTGATGGCCGACGAGCGCAACGCCCTGCCGCAGCCGCTGGCGGACCGGCTGCGACGGGTCATGGAACGCCGCAGGAACGCGGTGTGGGAGCGGCTGGGCACCCGCAACCCGCTGACGGGGGAGAACACGGACGACACCTACCGGCGGCTCGCCAGCGAGGTCATCGCGGCCGAGCGGGACGTGTTCGTGCGCCTGCGCGACGCCCGGTACATCGACGACGAGATGCTGCGGACGCTGCTGATGCGGCTCGACCTGGAGGAGGCGGCCGCGTTCCGGGAGGCGGAGGGGGAGTGAGCGGGGAGACGGAGGGGGAGTGAGCCGGACGGCGGGCCGCGGGGGCGGCGTCAGTCCTCCGGGAACGGACGCCCGGTGACCACCGCGGCGAGCCTGGTCCCCGGTGCGAACGCACCCTCCTCGGCCAGGACGGTCAGCGCGAACAGCAGCTTGGCGACGTACACCCGCTCCACGCCCAGGCCGTGGCGCTCCTCGAAGTCCCGTGCGAAGGCGTCCAGCTCCGCGGGGACCCGGGCGAAGCCCCCGCAGTGGAACCGGTCCTCCACCTCCCAGTGGCCACTGGGCCCGCCGAATCCTTCCTGCTGGAGGCGCCGCACCTCCTCGGCCAGGAAGCCGCCCTTCAGCACGGCCACCCCCAGCGCCCGCTGCCCCGGGGCCAGCCCCGCCGCCATGCCGGCCAGCGTCCCGCC
>NZ_JACADT010000775.1:0-2717 GCF_013421635.1 Streptomyces sp. UH6
ACGTGCAGGCCACCAGGCCCACCGCGGTGAGCACGGCCGCCGCGACCGTGAAGTGCAGCCGGCCGTCCGCGTCCAGGTGCGCGGCGAGGGTGCCGCCCGCCGAGCCCAGCAGCGCGCCCGCGCTCCACATGCCGTGCAGGCCCGACATGATCGACCGGTCCAGCCGGTTCTCCACCTCCACGCCGAGCGCGTTCATCACCACGTCGGCCATGCCGGAGGTGGCGCCGTAGACGAAGAGGGCCAGGCACAGCGCGAGCAGGTTCGGCGCCAGACCCGGCAGTACCAGGGAGAGGGTCCACGCCGCCAGCAGCAGGCGCAGCGAGGTCCGGGCCCCGAGCCGGTGGGAGATCCGGCCCGCCAGCGGCATGGCCAGTGAGGCACCGAGCGCCGGCATCGCCAGCGCCAGCCCGAGCTGGCCGGCGCCGACCGACGCGTGGTCGGCGACCCACGGCACACGGGAGGCGAACGATCCCGCCACGGCGCCGTGCACCGCGAACACCACGGCCACGGCATGGCGGGCACCCCGCACCTGACCAGGCCCGTAGGCCTGTCCGCCCGACGGCGTCTCGGACACGCGGTCCTCCCCGGGGTCCCTGAACGGTGCACCATGCACCGACGTGACCGTACACGTGCGCGAACGGCCGGTGTGAGCCAGTCCACACGGACGCCCTGTCTTCGGCCATGGCGGTCATGGCACACTGGGCCCGTCAGATCAATGACCAACAGCGCACTCCGGGGTCGGTGAAAATCCGAACCGGCGGTTACAGTCCGCGACCCGGCCGCCTCCAGCGGCCGGCTGACCAGGTGAAATTCCTGGACCGACGGTTAAAGTCCGGATGGGAGGCAGTGCGCGGCGGGCAGGCACATCCGTGTCGTCCGCCGGATTCGGGTATCCACCCGTGGTCGTCGTCCCTGGCCGCGCCTCGGCGTGGCCGGCAGGCGCGCACCGCGGAGGGCCGGCGTCCGGCGTGTACACCGGGCGGGCCGTGCGCCCGTGTGTCCCTGCCCTCGTCGGCAGCCCCGGAGTCCGTGCCGCCATGGCAGGAGGACCCGGGAAGTGTTCACCGGCATCATCGAAGAGCTGGGCGAGGTGACGGCCGTCGAGCAGCTCGCCGACGCCGCACGCTTCCGGCTGCGAGGCCCCGTCGTCACCGAGGGCGCCCGGCACGGCGACTCGATCGCCGTCAACGGCGTCTGCCTCACCGTCGTGGAGCACGAGGACGACGAGTTCACCGCGGACGTCATGGCCGAGACCCTCAAGCGGTCCAGCCTGGGCGCGCTGACCGTCGGCTCCCGCGTCAACCTGGAACGCCCCACCCCCGTCGGGGGCCGGCTGGGCGGGCACATCGTGCAGGGCCACGTCGACGGCACCGGCACCGTCCTGGACCGCCAGGCCTCCGAGCACTGGGAGGTCGTCCGGATCTCGCTCCCCGCCGAGCTCACCCGCTACGTGGTCGGCAAGGGCTCCATCACCGTCGACGGCATCAGCCTCACCGTCGTCGAGGCGGGCCAGGACTTCTTCACCGTCAGCCTCATCCCCACCACCTTGGCGCTCACCACCCTCGGCCTCAAGCAGGCGGGCGACCCGGTCAACCTCGAGGTCGACATCGTCGCCAAGTACGTGGAGCGCCTCTTCACGGCGGGCCGGACGGAGGACGGGGAGTGAACTGGCTCAACGCGGAGGCGTTCACGGTCCTCGGACAGCACATCATCTGGTCCGACCTGATCGGCAACACCGTGGGACTGGCCGCACTCGCCCTCGGCTGGCTGCGCAACGTCTGGACCTGGCCGCTGCAGTTGCTGTCCGGCCTGGTGCTGATCGCGGCGAACATAGCCGTCCAGCAGGGCGGCGGCGTCGGCAAGCAGCTGGTGGTCATCGCGGTGGCCGTCTGGGGCTGGCGGGCCTGGACGCTGGGCCGCAAGGCGTCCGCCGACGGCACCGTGCAGGTCCGGTTCGCCACCGGGCGTGAGCGCCTCGTGCTGGTCGCGGGCGCCGCGGCCGGCACCCTGGCGGTCGGCGGACTCTTCACCGCCTTCCCCTCCCTGTCCTGGAGCCCCTGGGCCGACGCCTACATCTTCGTCGGCACCCTGGTCGCCATGTACGCGCAGGCCAAGGGCATGGTCGAGTTCTGGTTCGCCTGGCTCCTGGTCGACCTGGTCGGCGTCCCGCTGAACTTCGCGAGCGGACTCGCCTTCTCCGGTCTCATCTACCTCGTCTACGGGGCACTCGTCCTGTGGGGCATGCGCGACTGGTGGCTGCGGTCGCGCGCCGCCCAGCGACCGACCCTGGAAGGAACGCCGGCATGACGGCACCCGCCTGGACCCCGAACCCCCGCACCGAGGACCCGGACGCCCTGATCCTCGCCCTGGACCCCGTCGAGCAGGCGATCGCCGACATCGCGGCAGGACGTCCGGTCGTGGTCGTCGACGACGAGGACCGCGAGAACGAGGGCGACCTGGTGATCGCCGCCGAGGCGGCCACCCCCGAGGTCATCGCGTTCATGATGAGCGAGTGCCGCGGTCTGATCTGCGCCCCCATGGAGGCCGCGGAGCTCGACCGGCTCCGCCTGCCGCAGATGGTGCAGGACGAGGCGAACACCGAGTCCATGAAGACCGCCTTCACCGTCTCCGTGGACGCGACCGCCGCCCACGGCGTCACCACCGGCATCTCCGCCGAGGACCGCGCCGCCACCCTGCGGCTGCTGGCCGGCGGCACG
>NZ_JACADT010000776.1:0-2705 GCF_013421635.1 Streptomyces sp. UH6
GCTCCGGCCCGGGCTCCGCCACGGGTTCGGCGTCCGCCTTGGGGCCGTCGGCGCCTCCCGGGCCCTCCGCGTCACCGGGACGCACGTCCTCCTCCGGGAGCGCCAGGTCCTCCACCGCCCGGAACGGTCTCACCCCCGGCGGGTCCGGCGGCTCCTCGCCGTAGGAGGCGACGATCGCCTCCCACGCCGCCTGCTCGTCGAACGCGGGAAGCTCCGGTTCCTGCTCCTCGTGGTCCGGGTCCCGCCCGGTGCCGTTCTCAGCCAACGGAGGCCGTCCCTTCCCGGTCGGACCCGGAGACGCCCGCGCCGGGAGCCAGCCGCTCCACGAAGGCCAGGCTCTCCGCGAAGATCCGCTCCGCGTCGTTGTCCAGCGTCGCCACGTGATAGCTGTCCTCGAGCAGGACCTCGGTGGCGTCCACCGAGGAGACCCGCGCCAGGATCCGCGCCGAGTCGGCCGGGGCCACCACGTGGTCCTCGGTGCTGTGCAGCAGCAGGAGCGGCTGGGTGACCTGCGGCAGCTCGCGGTCGAGCGTCCGCAGGAAGGCCGCCAGGGAGTACGCGGCGTGCAGCGGCACCTTGGCGTACCCCGTCTCCAGGACGCCGTCCTTCTTGATGTCGCCGGTCAGCCCCTTGGTGGTCGGCACCAGGTGCCGCACGACCGGCAGCACCCGCGCCGCCGCGCCGTGCACCTTGTTGACGGGGTTGACCAGGACCAGCCCGCTCACCGCGTCGCCGTGCCTCGCGGCCAGCCGCAGGGCGAGCGCGCCGCCCATGGACAGCCCGCAGACGAAGACCGCCGAGCACCGCGCGGTGAGCTCCCGCAGCGCGCGGTCCACCTCCGCGTACCAGTCCTGCCAGCCGGTGACCTGCATGTCCTCCCAGCGCGTGCCGTGTCCCGGCAGGAGGGGGAGGGACACCGTCAGCCCGCGTGCGGCCAGGTACTCCGCCCAGGGGCGCATCGACTGCGGCGAACCGGTGAAACCGTGACAGAGCAGCACGCCGATCTCCCCGCCGTCGTGGCGGAACGGCTCGGCTCCGGGAAGGACCGGCACCTTCGGTCTCCTCGTGACTGATGCGTGCCGACGGGTACCCGCACGGCACAGGGGTGGAGTGGGTACTTCACCGTACGCGACCGTGCCTGCACCGGCCAGGGGCGTCGAGCGTTTGCGGCGGCCTCGGGATAAGGTTCGGACCCGATGCACAGGAGGGCAGTCGGGTGATCTACGAAATAATGAAGGTGATCATCGGGGCACCGGTGAAAGTCGCGTTCAGACCCTGGGTCGAGGGCCTGGAGAACATTCCGGCCGAGGGGCCCGCGATCCTCGCGAGCAACCACCTGTCCTTCTCGGACTCGATCTTCCTTCCCGTGATGCTCGACCGCAAGGTCACCTTCATCGCCAAGGCGGAGTACTTCACCACCCCCGGTGTGAAGGGGCGCCTGACGGCCGCCTTCATGAAGGGCGTCGGCCAGCTCCCGGTGGACCGCGAGGGCGGCCGCGGCGCCGGCGAGGCGGCGATCCGCAGCGGCATCAAGGTCATCGAGAACGGCGGCCTCTTCGGCATCTACCCCGAGGGCACCCGCTCGCCCGACGGCCGGCTCTACCGCGGCAAGCCCGGCGGTCTGGCCCGGGTGGCGCTGGCCACCGGCGCCCCCGTCATCCCGGTCGCCATGATCGACACCGAGAAGATCCAGCCGCCCGGCCGGGCGATGCCCAAGATCATGCGCCCCGGCATCCGGATCGGCAAGCCGCTGGACTTCAGCCGCTACCAGGGCATGGACAACGACCGGTTCGTGCTGCGCGCGGTGACCGACGAGGTCATGTACGAGCTGATGAAGCTCTCCGGCCAGGAGTACGTCGACATGTACGCCACCGCCGCCAAGCGGCAGCTGGCGGAGGCCGCCAAGGCGGAGAAGGCGGCCAGGGCCGAGAAGGCCGCCGAGCAGGCCAAAGCGGCCGCGGCCGGTTCCAAGGCGCCGGAAGGCCACTGACCCCGGGCGGCCCACGCCGCCGTACGCGGGGACACCACGGGGGAGACGGGGGAGGGCGACGTGGCCCGGGAGACACGCGGCCGGATGTCGGTCGAGCAGCCGCTCTGGCGGGCGCTGACCGCCTACCGGGTGCTGACCATGCTGTACGCCGTCGCCCTGTTCGCGTCGGCGCACCGGCACTTCGTCCGCCCGGAGGTGGCCGTCGGCTACCTCGCGGTCCTGATGGTGTGGACCCTGGCCACCGTGCGCCGGGTCTCCGACGCGCGCAGCTGCACCCGCGGTTTCCTCGGCGTCGACCTGACGGTCGCGGTCGTCGGCATCCTGCTGACACCGCTGGCCGACTCCGCCGCGCGTATCCACGCCGGCGGCCCGACCCTGCCGTCGATATGGACGGCCGGCTCGGTGCTCGCCTTCGCGGTCAAGGGCGGCTGGCGCTGGGCGGCCTTCGCCTCCACCCTGGTGGCCGCGGCCAACCTGGTGGAGCGCGGCGCCCCCACCCGCGACACGGTGCACAACGTGATCCTGGTCTGGGTCGCCGCCATCGCCATCGGCTACGTCGTCGAGGTGGCCCGCGCCTCCGAGCGGACCCTCGCCCGCGCCCTGGAGATCGAGGCCGCCACCCGGGAACGCGAGCGGCTGGCCCGCGACATCCACGACGGGGTGCTGCAGGTCCTCGCCATGATCAGGCGGCGCGCCGCCGACGGCGCCACCGGCG
>NZ_JACADT010000777.1:0-2702 GCF_013421635.1 Streptomyces sp. UH6
CACGGAGGGCGGCCACCCGGCGGTACAGCTCGCGGCCCCGCGTGACCACCGGCACCCGGTCCCCCAGCAGCGGGGGCAGCGCCCGCCCCTGGTCGCTCTCGTGCCCGCCGACGGCGACGACGGCCCCGTGCGGCACGGCGTCAGCCTCCGACCGGGTCGTGGCAGGAGACCAGCTTGTTGCCGTCGTCGAAGGTCGCCTCGACCTGGAGGAGGGGCAGCATCTCCCGCACTCCCGGCATGGTGTCGTCCTCGCCGAGCACCTGCCGGCCGAGTTCCATGCAGTCGGCGACGCTCTTCCCGTCGCGGGCGCCCTCGAGGATGGCCTCCGTGACCAGGGCGACCGTCTCGCTGTAGTTGAGCTTCAGCCCGCGGTCGTGACGCCTGCGGGCCAGATCGGCCACGACGTAGACGAGCAGCTTGTCGATCTCACGGGGGGCCAGGTTCATCGGGCGATGCCTTCCTCGGTAGCGGTTGCGCGCTCGGCGGTGTGCCGGGGGGTGGGTGACGCTCAGCCGTCCTCCGCCCTGGTGATGCGCGGCAGGAGCGGCACGGCCGCCAGCAGCGCCCAGGTGGTGACGTTGAACGGCCAGGTGAAGGTGTGGCTGCCGAACACCTTGAAGAACACGGAGAGTGAGGCCGTCAGGCCGGTGCTGGCGGCGGCGGCCAGGACGGCGTAGCCGTGGTTCCACGGCGAGGGGCGCAGCAGCACCACCCCGAAGGCCAGCGCGGTCAGGACGGCGTTGTAGCCGTAGATGCCCTCGCCGATCAGCGCGGCGGGCGCGCCGAGCGCCCATGCGGTGAGCAGCCCGGTGACGCTGCCCACCACGGTGAACAGGCCCACCTTCCAGCCCGCCAGGAACAGGCCGACGAGCATGATCAGGCCGACGTACCAGGTGCCGGCGAAGAAGATCTGGCCGACGTTGTTGAAGAAGCCCTGCCACAGGTCCGTCCAGCTGACGACCGGGGAGGTGGGGGTGGCCGGCGTGACCGCCGTCTCGGGGGTGCCGTGCCAGACGCGTTCGAAGGACGGGGCGCCCAGGACCATGACCAGCGACACCAGGCAGAAGGGCCCGGTGAACGCCTTCAGCCCGACCGGGACGAGCAGGTGGTTGAGGGTGGCGGTGACCAGGGTGCACATGACGGCGGCGGACACGGCCATGACGTACGTCGAGAGGCTGTGGCCGAGGTACACGACCATGGCGATGGCGCCGAGCACGCCGCAGTAGGTCATCAGCCCCTGCGTCACCGTGTCCTGGGGGACGGCCAGCAGGCGCGCGGTGAGCGTCGAGACCACCGCGCCGATGGTGGCGAAGAGGCCCATCTCCCAGCTCTCCACCCACAGGGCGGCCAGGATCACCGCGGAGGTCCACACGCTCGCCTGGAAGTCCACCTGCCCCACGCCGCGCAGCGCGCCCAGGGCGGTCCCCTTGAGGGTGTCGGGTGCGTCTCCGGCGCCGCCGGCCTGCTCGGTGCGCGTCGTCACGTCGATCCTCCGGAGTGCTGGGAGTGCTGCGCCGATCGGGCTGTTGTCCCTGTCCGCGCCCAGGGCTGTCGGCTGACCGGCCGTCAGCAACCTAGGGTGACGATATGGAACATTTCGGTAGGTTCCACCTCCATTCGCATCCGGATCACACGAACGGCCCCCAGTGGCCGGTGGTCGCCGCGGTGGCGGTCGGAGGTGCGGTGGGCGCCGCGCTGCGCTTCGGGGCCGCGAACGTGTGGCGCAACGGCAGTGACGCGGAGCTGGTGTGGCCGACGGGGGAGGCCGCCTTCCCGTGGACCACCCTGCTGGTCAACGTCGTCGGCTGTTTCCTCATGGGGGTGCTGACGGTGACGTTGAAGGAGCGGTTCACCGGGGCGCCCCGGCTGCTGAACCCGCTGCTGGGGACGGGCGTGCTCGGCGGCTTCACCACGTTCTCGTCCTACACGGACGACACGCGGCGCCTGTTCGAGAACGACCAGCCGGGCTCCGCGCTGGGCTACCTCGTGCTCACGGTGGCGGGGGCCCTGGCGGGCGTCGTCCTGGGCGCGGCGCTGACCCGCGCGGTCCTGACGGGGCGCGGGAGCACGGACGAGGCGACGGGGGGCGGCCACCGATGAGTCACCTGCTGCTGGTCCTGCTGGGCGGAGCCGTCGGTGCCGCCGCCCGCTACCTGATCTCGGCCGTGGCGGGCAGGCGCCTGAGCGGCGCGTTCCACTGGGGTACGTTCCTCGCCAACATGGCCGCCTGTCTGCTCCTGGGGTTCCTGGTCGAGGCGGGCGGGGAGGACGCGCTCGGCCCGTCCGGGCAGGCGCTGCTGGCCACGGGGTTCTGCGGCGCGCTCTCCACCTGGTCGACGTTCTCCCACGAGGTCATGGCCATGGCCGACGGCCGGCGGGTGGCCGGTGCGGCGGGTTATCTCCTCGTCACGGTCGTGGCCGGCCTCGGCCTGTCGTTCGCGGGGGCGGGCATCGCCGCGGCCCTGTGGTGACCGGAGCCGTCTCCCGCGCGGCACGCCGGTGGCGCGCGGCGCTGCCCCCGCTCGACCGGGGCCGTGGCGTCAAGGCGCTGGTCGCCTTCGGCCTCTCCGTCGGGCTGGTCACGGCGGGAGCCGGCATCCACAACGGGGTGTTCACCGCCATGGGCTGCTACATCGACGCCTACGGCGCCCGCGACCCGTACCCCCGGCGGGGTCCGCTGCTGGTCGTCCTGTCCGCGGGCT
>NZ_JACADT010000778.1:0-2701 GCF_013421635.1 Streptomyces sp. UH6
GCGCGGGCCAGCGGGTCGTAGTCGTGGGCGTCGCGGGGTTCGCCTCCCCCGCCGAGCCGTCGCACCGCCGCGCGCAGCAGGTCCTCTATGCCGTCGAGTTCGTCGTCCGGGCCGGTGCAGAAACCGGCCGCGGTCCCGGCGGCGCGCAGCGCGTCACGGGGGCAGAGTCTCAGCCGGGGAAACCCTCGCTGCCTCAGTTCCCGCAACTCGCCGGTCAACTCCTCACGCGAGGGCAGCATGCTCATGGGATGCATGGTAAACCCGCACCGGCGCCTCTCGGCCGGGTGAGACCTTTCCGGATGATCACCTTCGAGTTGTGGCCTGTTCTCGCCGGAAAACCCCGCGCGACCCGCCCTCCGGGGCGATCCCGGTGATCCTTTCAATCACCCCTGGCGACCGCGCCATTTCGGCTAGTCTCCTGATCTCCACGCCCATTCCGGACCGCGGCACGGCCGCACCCGTCGGAAGGCCGGACCATGTCCCACACTGATCCCACCGATTTCGTCCCGTCGGACGAGAACGGCTTTTCCCGGGCACACGAGTTCGAAGCGCGGGGCGTCACCGCGACGGTGCCCCCGGAACTCGCCGACCGGTTCGCCCTGCTGCGGGTCATCCAGCCGGCCGCGCGGGTGTCGCAGGCCATGGTGCTGCGCGTGCGCGACCTCACCGGCCCCACGCCCGACCTGCCGCTCGTCCTCAAGTGGTACCACCACCGGCACGCGCCGCAGCCCGAGGTGGCCCGGGTGATGCGGGAGGAGGGGCCCCATCTGGAGCGCCTGCTGGAGCAGGGGGTGACGGGCGGCAATCCCTACCACCTCTGCCGGTCGCACGGCGAGACCCATCTGGGCGATCACCGGCGGGCCCATCCCGACGGCATGCCGGCCGACCGGCTCACGGGTCTGGTGCGGCAGTTGCACGCCGCCGTGGCCCACCTGCACGAACACGAGATCGTGCACCGGGACATCACCCCGGACAACATCGTGGTCCAGTCGCACGGGGACGCCCCCGAGATCGTGCTGGTCGACCTCGGCGCCGCGGTGTTCCGCCCCGGCCTCCGGCGGCACGTCGACTGGCGGGGCAAGCCGCTCTACCTGGCCCCGGAGGCCGGGGCCAGGCGCCAGACGGTCTCGGAGGCCGGGGACTGGTGGTCGGTCGGCATGGTGGTCGCGGAACTGCACCTGGGGCGCCCGATCCTGGACGAACGCGAGGACGAGGCGGTCCTCCAGGCGGTCGCCACCCGGGACCCCGAGGTGGACCGGATCGAGGACCGCCGGATCCGTCTGCTGTGCGCGGGGCTGCTGACGCGCAACCCGGAGCACCGCTGGGGGGCCGACGAGGTGGAGGAGTGGCTGGACGGCGGCTCCCCGCCCACCGCGCCGCGGGACACCGGTGCGGCGCGAAGGGCCGCACCGGAGCCGGAGATCCGCCCGTTCGACTTCGTCAACAAGCAGTTCACCGTGCGGGAACCGCTGGCCATGGCACTGGACCTCTATCACACGAACGCCCACCAGATGCTGGCCGATCCGCAGCGGCGGGCCGAACTGTGCGACTGGCTGCGGCAGTTCGCCCCGGAGGGGAACGCGGCCGGGAGCGGGGGCGGCGAGCCGGCCCGGCTGTGCGAGCAACTGCGCGAGGAGCCCACCCCGGAGGTCTTCACGCGGCTCGTCAACTGGCTGGGGCCGGAGCTGGAGGCGTCCTGCTGGGGCTGGCCCCTCACCGTCCGCGGCATCCGCGACCTGGGCGCGCGGGTCGCGGGGGGAGACGGCGGCGCCCTCCAGCTCGTCGAGCACCTGAGACGATTCCCCGGCGTCCTCACGGAACTGGCGCACCGCCCGGCCGGCGAGGGCCTGGCGGAGGTCGCCGCCCACTGGCAGGCACTGGGAGCCGAGTGGCAGCACCTGGTGCGCGAGCTGCTCGCCCTGCCGGACGTGCGGAGGCTGCGCGGAGTGCGGCAGACCCTGCGGCGGACCGCCGCGGTCGACATGCTGCTGCTCCAGCTCGCCCGCGAGCCCGAGCGGATGGAGGCGCAACTCACGCAGGAGGCCGTGCGGTTCGAGAGCGGTCTGCCTCCCGGCGGGGAGGTGCCGTGGTTCAGCGGGCTGCTGCGTCCGACCGACGACGACACCAACCGCCGTCTGCGGCTGGTCGCCGCCAGGCTGCTCACCCCGCTCGCCTCACGGGATGCGGACGAGCGGCACCGGCGGATGCTGCTGGACGAGGCGGAGCGGCGGTTCCGGGAGGACCAGGACGGGGCCATCGCCGTGCTGCAGCGCCTGGACCTGCTGCCCACCCTGGGCTGGGCGCTGCTGGGCGCCCTGATGGTCACGTTCCCGTACAGCTTCCTGATCGGTCTGGCGGACGTCCTCGGCCGGGCGTCCCAGGAGGAGGTGGTCACGGCCTGGATATGGAGTCTCGCGCTGACTCCGCCGGTCTTCGCCGCCGAGATGTTCACCGCGGTCTGGATCCGGCCGCCCGCCTACCATCCGGACCATTCGCTCGCCGGCCCCCTGATCCGCAACGCGGAGCGGCCGGCCAGGCTCGCGCTGTCCGGCCGCATGGCCCTGCTGGTGGGCTCGCTGGTGCTGGTCGCGGTGGCCTTCCTCGTCTGGGCGACGCTGGCCCGCCTCCCCTGGCTGTGGCCGCTGGCCTCGACGGCCGCGGTGGTGGTGTGGAGCGTGGTCCGCTGTGTCCGCTGGAGCCT
>NZ_JACADT010000779.1:0-2696 GCF_013421635.1 Streptomyces sp. UH6
TGCGGCAAGGACGGCTGCGCCGAGGACGACTGCGCCGGGGACGGCGCGGGGGCGGGCTTGGGGGCGGCCTTCTTCGCACCGGGCTTCGGGGCGGCCTTGCCGCCGCCGCCCTGCTGGAAGGCGTCAGTCAGTTTGCGCACAACGGGCGCCTCGATCGTCGAGGACGCCGATCGGACGAATTCACCGAGTTCCTGGAGCTTGGCCACGACGACCTTGCTCTCAACTCCGAACTCCTTCGCGAGTTCGTATACCCGGACCTTAGCCACTTCGCTCCTTTGAGGTCCGGGTTGGAAGCCGGACCGTCGCTACTTCATGGGCGTACTCATCGCGTACTCATCGAGTGCTCATCGCAATCTCGACCTGCTTTCAGACTCGCGAGGTACCTGGGCCGCGCGGCTGCTCCGCGCGACGCTTCTTACGTTGCCGCCGAATCGGCGACGGTCATCCGTTCGACCTGCCGGCGCAGCGCCGAGGTGTCGAACGCTCCCTGGACGCGGAACGCCCGGGGGAACGCCCTACGGCGCACCGCCTGGTCGAGACAGACCACGGCGGGGTGCAGATAAGCACCCCGGCCCGGCAGCGTACCGCGATGATCGGGGACGCACTCGCCCTCGACCGCCACGATGCGCAGCAGCTCGTTCTTGGCCGCCCGCTCCCTGCACCCCACGCACGTGCGTTCAGGGCCGTACTCGGGGCGCGCTCGGGTATGCGTCCGGCCAGACACAGCTAAGTCTACCTCCCCGCGCCGACACCGGCCCGAGTGGGCGGACGTCGCACGGTCGTCTCTGTCCTGATGTCAACCGTTGACACGGCTCAAACATTCCGTACCGCAGGTCGCACCGGGTTTCCGGTCGCCCCGCGGCCCGGGGGCCAGGCCTCCGGTCAGGCGTCCTGGCCGTCCTGCTCGGTGTCCGGGCGGATGTCGATCCGCCAGCCGGTCAGGCGGGCGGCGAGCCGGGCGTTCTGCCCTTCCTTGCCGATCGCCAGCGACAGCTGGTAGTCCGGCACGATGACCCGGGCGGACCGGGCGGCGAGGTCGACGACCTCGACCTTGTTCACCCGGGCGGGGGACAGCGCGTTCGCCACCATCTCGGCCGGGTCGTCCGACCAGTCGACGATGTCGATCTTCTCGCCGTTGAGCTCGTTCATCACGTTGCGGACACGGGCACCCATCGGGCCGATGCAGGCGCCCTTGGGGTTCAGGCCGCTGCGTGTGGAGCGCACGGCGATCTTGGTGCGGTGGCCGGCCTCGCGGGCGATCGCGGTGATCTCGACGCTGCCGTCGGCGATCTCCGGGACCTCCAGGGCGAACAGCTTCTTCACCAGGTTCGGGTGGGTGCGCGACAGCGTCACCGAGGGGCCGCGGACACCGCGGGCCACCCGGACGACGTACGACCGCAGCCGCGTGCCGTGCTTGTAGTCCTCGCCGGGGACCTGCTCCTGCACCGGCAGGATGGCCTCCAGCTTGCCGATGTCCACCAGGACGTTCTTCGGGTCGCGGCCCTGCTGGACGACACCGGTGACGATGTCGCCCTCACGTCCGGCGTACTCGCCGAGCGTCGCGTCGTCCTCGGCGTCGCGCAGCCGCTGCAGGATGACCTGCTTGGCGGTGGTCGCGGCGATCCGTCCGAAGTCGGACGGGGTGTGGTCGAACTCGCGGGGCTCCTGGCCCTCCTCGAGCTCGTCCGGGTCCTCCTTGGCCCACACGGTCACGTGACCGGTCTCCCGGTCGAGCACGACGCGCGCGCGACGGCGGCTTCCCTCGGTCCGGTGGTAGGCGATGAGGAGAGCCGACTCGATCGCCTCGACCAGCAGGTCGAAGGAGATCTCCTTCTCCCGCACCAAGCCCCGCAGGGCGCTCATGTCGATGTCCACGGCTACGCCTCCTCGTCATTCTTGTTCTTGCGGCCGAACTCGACCTGGACCCGCGCCTTGGCGACGTCCGGGAAGGCGAGCCTGCGTGTGGTGGCCTTGCGGCCCTTGACACCCGGGACCTCCAGGTCGAGGCCCTCGTCGTCGACCTCCAGGATCCGCGCGACCAGTTCACCGCCCTCGGCGAGCTGGAACCGGACCAGGCGGCCGGTGGCGCGCACGTAGTGGCGGTGCTCGGTGAGGGCCCGCTCGGCACCCGGGGTGCCGACCTCGAGCGTGTACTCGGCCTCGCCCATCGCGTCCGTCTCGTCGAGCGTCGCCGAGAGCGCGCGGCTCACATCGGCGACCTGGTCGAGGTCGGCGCCGGTGTCGGAATCGACCACGACCCGCAGCACCCGCTTGCGGCCGACGGCCTCCACCTCGATCTCCTCGAGGTCGAGCCCCTGCGAGGTGACGAGCGGCTCCAGCAGCTCTCGCAGCCGCTCGCTCTGGGTGGTGCTCATCCGGGTGACTCCTCGGCCGCGTGTGCTGTTGTGGGTAGGGCGTGTGTCAGGTCAAAGGGTATCCGGTCGCGGGGGGTGTTGCCGTCCACCGGGTGTCCCGTCCGCCGTGGCGCGGCACCGGTCGCACGTGCGGGGCCAGGGCGCAGGTACGGTGATCACACATTCGTCACCGGGAGTTGACGGCGTGACGGCTCGTCGGGCATCGCGGCCGGCGGTCGCGGTATCCGCCCGCGGCTCCCGCCGAACCGTCACGCCCCAGGCCCCTGCCCTTCAGCCGAGGACGCCCGCCGTGTCATCGACCCCTCCGCGCCCGCGCACCGG
>NZ_JACADT010000078.1:0-11706 GCF_013421635.1 Streptomyces sp. UH6
GCGGCCTCTCGGTCACCTGGGGCCGCATCGAGTCCGGGCACGCGCCCAACGTCATCCCGCAGCGCGCCGAGCTCTCCGGCACGGTCCGCTGCCTGGACCTGGCCGCCTGGCGCGAGGCCGCCGACCTGGTGCACGCCGCGGTCGACGAGGTCGCCACGCTGCACCGCGCCAAGTCGGAGATCACCTACGTGCGGGGCGTCCCGCCGGTGGTCAACGACCCGACCGTCACCGACCTGCTGTGGGACGCGATGACGGCCCGCCGCGGCGCGGACGCGGTGGAGGGGACCGAGCAGAGCCTCGGCGGCGAGGACTTCTCCTGGTACCTGGAGGAGGTCCCCGGCGCCATGGCCCGTCTCGGTGTCCGCACCCCCGGCGACCGCCTGGTCCGCGACCTCCACCAGGGCGACTTCGACGTCGACGAGTACGCCGTCACGGTCGGCGTCGAACTCTTCACCGCGGCCGCCCTGCTCGACGCCGCCCGCTGAGCGCGCGCCCGCCGTCCTCCGGCGCCCACCCGGCGCCGGAGGTCTGTCCGTTACCTCCGGAAACGGCCCGTCCTGTTACTGGTCCGTAACCCTGGGGTGACCGGTTTGGCCCCGAGTCGGCACGGTTCGATAACAGCCGGGGCAGCGAAGTTCCCTCAGGTTTCTACGCGCGTTACTGTCGCAGCGGTTTCGCCATGGGAGCGGGCCGGCAAGGCGGAGCGGGCCGGAGACGGTGCCGTGAGTTCGAAGGGGTGCTTGCAGTGCGTCTCATTTCTCGTAGGAACAGGATCACCCGCGCGGCGGTGACCGTCGCGGTGGTGGCGCTGGCCGCCGCCGGCTGCGGCGAGAGCAGCAAGTCCGCCAGCACGGGCGGCGACAAGGAGTCCGGCACGTACTCCGGCAAGGGCATCGGCCTGGCCTACGACATCGGCGGCGAGGGCGACCAGTCCTTCAACGACGCCGCGCACGCCGGCTTCCTGAAGGCCGACGAGGACTTCAAGATCGGCGGCCAGACCTTCGAGCCGGCCGACGGCGAGGCCGAGGCCGACAAGGTCCAGCGCATCGAGAACCTGGCGAAGCAGGGCTACAACCCGGTCATCGGCGTGGGCTTCATCTACGCGCCGGCGATCAAGGAGGTCGCCGCCAAGTACCCCGACACCACCTTCGGCATCATCGACGACGAGTCGGTCCAGGCCAAGAACGTCGCCTCCATGGTCTTCAGCGAGGAGCAGGCCTCCTACCTGGCCGGCGTGGCCGCGGCCAAGGCGTCCAAGACCGGCACGGTCGGCTTCATCGGCGGCGTCGACATCCCGCTGATCCACAAGTTCGGCGCCGGCTTCGAGCAGGGCGCCAAGTCGGTCGACCCGAAGATCAAGGTCATCGACAAGATCCTCACCTCCACCCCGCAGGAGGGTGGCTTCTCCAGCCCCGACAAGGGCCGTGAGGCCGCCAACGGCCAGATCGAGGCCGGCGCCGACGTGCTGTACCACGCCGCGGGCCTCTCCGGTCAGGGCGTCATCTCCGAGGCCGCCAAGAACAAGGTCTGGGCCATCGGCGTCGACTCCGACCAGTACCAGCAGGACGCGCTGAAGGAGTACAAGGACTACATCCTCGGCTCCGCCACCAAGAACGTCGGCGGCGCGGTGTACGAGCTCGCCAAGTCCGTGTACGAGGGCAAGCCGCTGAGCGGCGCCATCCGTGGCGACCTCAAGTCGGAGGGCGTCGGCTTCGCCGACTCCAACCCGAAGTACACCGAGATGACCGAGGTCGTCGAGGCCGTCGACAAGGCCAAGCAGGACATCATCGACGGCAAGGTCACCGTCAAGACCTCCTGACGCACGGGCTCCCGTGCGCTGCGCCCCTCGCCCCCGGTGAGGGGCGCAGCGCTGTGGGACCACCCGGTCCTCCCCGGCCACTTCGGCCACGTGCGCGCACGCACGCGAGGATCGGTTCACCGACGGTTCTACGCGCGTTACCCTTGCGCGCGAACGAATCGCGGTACGCCTTCCGGACAGAGCGGGACCGGAGGGCATGGCCAAAAGAGCGCTGTAATGGCAGCGTTACGGCCGCGGAACGGACAGCGGGCAGCCTCGGCTTCCGTCCCGGCCCGTGGTACCACCCGGAACGGCAGGGGCGCCGGACGCGGCTCGCGGCAGGCGCCCTTCTCCCCCAGGTTTTCTCCAAGGAGTGTGCGCCATCGACGCGTCCAGCAGCCCTCCGCAGACCGAGCGGGCCACCGCGGTCGAGCTGGCGGGCATCACTAAGCGGTTCCCCGGCGTCGTCGCCAACCACGACATCCGGCTCCGCGTCCACGAGGGCACCGTCCACGCCCTCGTCGGCGAGAACGGCGCCGGCAAGTCGACGCTGATGAAGATCCTCTACGGCATGCAGAAGCCGGACGAGGGCACCATCACGGTCGGCGGCACGCGGGTGAGCTTCTCCTCGCCCGCCGACGCCATAGCCCGGGGCATCGGCATGGTCCACCAGCACTTCATGCTGGCGGACAACCTCACCGTGCTGGAGAACGTGGTGCTGGGCAGCGAGAAGCTGCACGGCATCGGCGGCGCGGCCCGGCGCCGGATCCTGGAGATCTCCGAGCGGTACGGCCTGGGCGTCCGCCCCGACGCGCTGGTCGAGGACCTGGGTGTCGCCGACCGGCAGCGCGTGGAGATCCTCAAGGTCCTCTACCGCGGCGCCCGCATCCTGATCCTGGACGAGCCGACCGCCGTCCTGGTCCCGCAGGAGGTCGACGCGCTCTTCGACAACCTGCGCGAGCTCACCTCCGAGGGCCTGTCGGTCATCTTCATCTCCCACAAGCTGGGCGAGGTCCTCTCGGTCGCCGACGACATCACGGTGATCCGCCGCGGCACCACGGTCGGCACGGCCGACCCGAAGGAGACCACCGCCCGCAAGCTCGCGGAGATGATGGTCGGCAGCCAGCTCCCCACCCCGGAGACCGCCGAGTCCACCGTGACGGACCGTCCGGTCCTCACCGTCGACAGCCTGCGGCTGGAGGCCGAGGGCGGCCGTGCCGTCCTCGACGACATCACCTTCACCATCCACGCGGGCGAGGTGCTCGGCCTCGCGGGTGTCGAGGGCAACGGCCAGACCGAGCTGATCGACGCCCTGATCGGCCTGCGCCCGGCGGACTCCGGCACCATCCACCTGGAGGGCGAGGAGATCACCTCCTGGGCCACCCGCCGCCGCCGTGAGGCCGGCATCGGCTACATCCCCGAGGACCGCCACCGGCACGCACTGCTGCTGGACTCCCCGCTGTGGGAGAACCGCATCCTCGGCCACGTCACCGAGGTGCCCAACGCCAAGGGCTTCTGGCTCGACCCCAAGGGCGCGCAGGCCGACACCCGGCGCATCGTCGCCGAGTACGACGTCCGCACCCCCGGCATCGACGTCACGGCCGGCTCGCTCTCCGGCGGCAACCAGCAGAAGCTGATCGTCGGCCGCGAGATGAGCCACGCCCCCCGGTTCCTGATCGCCGCCCACCCCACCCGCGGCGTGGACGTCGGCGCGCAGGCCGCGATCTGGGACGTCATCCGCGAGGCCCGCCGCGAGGGCCTGGCGGTGCTGCTGATCTCCGCCGACCTGGACGAGCTGATCGGCCTGTCCGACACCCTGCGGGTGATCTACAACGGCCGCCTGGTCGCCGACGCCGACCCGTCCTCCATCACCTCGGAGGAACTGGGCTCCGCGATGACCGGAGCCGCCGCGGGCCACCTCGAGCACACGGAGGCGCCCTCGGCCGCCTCCACCGCCCCCGCCGCCCCGGAGGACGAGGCACGATGAAGAAGTTCGACAAGGAGCGGCTGCTCCTCGCCGCGGCGGGGCCGGTCATGGCCCTGGTCGCGGCGATCCTGCTGACCTCGGTGGTGCTGCTCGTCTCCGGACGCAACCCCATCGAGCCGTACGCGATCATGGGCGAGCAGCTCGCGTTCTCCGACGTCCAGGTGCTGATCGTCAACCAGGCGTCGCTGTACTACATCGCCGCCCTCGCGGTCGCCCTCGGCTTCCGGATGAACCTGTTCAACATCGGCGTCGACGGCCAGTACCGCCTCGCCGCCATGATGACGGCGGTGGTCGGCGCCAACGTCGCCCTCCCGGCGTTCCTCCAGATCCCGCTGCTGCTGCTGGTCGCCGTGCTCACCGGCGCCTTCTGGGCCGGCATCGCGGGCGTCCTGAAGGTGACCCGGGGTGTGAGCGAGGTCGTCGCGACGATCATGCTCAACTCGATCGCCACCGCGCTGATCCTCTACCTCACCCAGGCGGACACCTGGGGCGTGCAGGTCGGCAACAACCGGACCACCGGCGAGATGCACAGCTCCGGCTGGATCCCGGGCATCGACCTCGGCCCCGACGTCGGCGAGGTCTACGGCCTGGTCTTCCTCGCCGTGGTTCTCGGCGTCCTGTACTGGATGGTCCTCAACCGCACCCGGTTCGGCTTCGACCTGCGCGCCTCGGGCCAGTCCCCGGAGGCGGCGAAGGCGTCCGGCGCCGACGCCAGGCGGATGACGCTCACCGCCATGCTGATCTCCGGCGGCGTGGCCGGCCTCTCCGGCCTGCCGCTGCTGCTCGGCGACGCGCACACCTACGACCTGAGCTTCCCCGCCACGCTCGGCTTCACCGCGATCGGCATCGCCCTGCTGGGCCGCAACCACCCCGGCGGCATCGCGCTCGCGGCGCTGCTGTGGGCCTTCCTCGACAAGGCCTCCCAGGCGCTGGACTACGCCCAGCCGGAGCCGTACGAGAAGGAGATCGCGATGATCATGCAGGGCGTGATCGTGTTCGCGGTCGTCATCTCCTACGAGGTGGTCCGCGTCTGGGGGCTGCGCCGCCAGCAGAAGCGCGTCGGCGAGGAGCTCGCCGCAGCCGCGGCGGCCGCCGCCGGCACGTCCGACAAGGGTGACAAGACCGAGAAGGAGGTGGCGGCCCGATGAGTACCGCGACCGTCGCCAAGAACCGGCCGGCCGAGAACCGGCCCGCCAAGGCCGTGAAGCCCGGCCGCCGCCGGATGTCGCTGCCCATGGTGCTGCTGCTGGTCGCCGGCGCCATCGTGCTGGTCTCCGTGGTCCGCATGATCACCGGCGCCCACGGCATCACCTCGACCGGCCAGATGTCCACCGCGCTGCGCCTGGCCGTGCCGATCGGTCTGGCCGGCCTCGGCGGCCTGTGGGCCGAGCGGGCCGGTGTGGTCAACATCGGCCTCGAAGGCATGATGATCCTCGGCACCTGGTTCGGCGCCTGGGCCGGCTACCAGTGGGGCCCGTGGACCGGCGTGGTCTTCGGCGTCATCGGCGGCTGCCTCGGCGGCCTCCTGCACGCCATCGCCACCGTCACCTTCAAGGTCAACCACATCGTCTCCGGTGTGGCGCTGAACATCCTGGCGCTGGGCATGGCCCGCTACCTGTCCAAGTACGCCTTCGAGGGCGTCGAGCAGGGCTCTTCCAAGCAGTCCCCGCCGATCGAGTCGCTGGGCACCTTCGACGTGCCGGGCCTCTCCGAATGGCTGACCACGCTCAACCAGAAGCACTGGTTCGTCGTCTCCGACGTCGCCGGACTGCTCGGCGGCATGATCACCAACCTGTCGCCGCTGACCGTCGTCGCCCTCGCGCTGATCCCGCTGACCTGGTACGTCCTGTGGCGCACCGCCTTCGGCCTGCGGCTGCGCTCCTGCGGCGAGAACCCGGTCGCCGCGGAGTCGCTGGGCGTCAACGTCTACAAGTACAAGTACATCGCGGTGATCATCTCCGGCGGCTTCGCCGGTCTGGGCGGCGCCTTCCTGTCGATCGTGGCGTCCAACGTCTACCTCGACGGGCAGACCGCCAACCGCGGTTACATCGGCCTCGCGGCGATGATCTTCGGCAACTGGATGCCGGGCGGCCTGGCCCTCGGCGCGGGCCTGTTCGGCTACACCGACAGCCTCAACCTGCGCGGCGGCACCACCAACGTCCACGCCCTGCTCCTGCTGGTGGCCCTGCTGCTGGCCGTGGGCATGGTCTACCTGGTGTGGCGCAAGCGGTACCTGCCGGCGCTGATCACCGCCGTGATCGCCGCGGTGATGTACCTCTGGTACGCCAACACCACCGAGGTGCCCTCGCAGCTGGTCGCCGCCAGCCCGTACCTCGTCACCCTGCTGGTGCTCTCGCTCTCCGCGCAGCACCTGCGGATGCCGAAGGCGGACGGCCTGCCGTACCGCAAGGGCCAGGGCGGATGACGGCGCCGACCACCGGCGCCGACCCGGGCGGCTTCGACTGGGACGCCCTGCGGGAGGTGGCGTACGCGGCGATGACCCGCGCGTACGCCCCCTACTCGGGGTACCCCGTCGGCGTCGCCGCCCGGGTGGACGACGGGCGCGTCGTCTCCGGGTGCAACGTGGAGAACGCGTCCTACGGGCTGGGCCTGTGCGCCGAGTGCGGCCTGGTGTCCGACCTGCAGCGCACCGGGGGAGGACGGCTCACCCACTTCACGTGCGTGGACGGGGAGGGCGCCGTGCTGGTGCCCTGCGGGCGCTGCCGGCAGCTGCTCCACGAGTTCGGCGGCCCGGACCTGCTCCTGGAGACCCCCGAGGGGATCCTCCCCCTCTCCGCGATGCTCCCGCAGGCCTTCGGCCCCGGCCACCTCACCCAGGGCCCCGGCGCCTGAGCCCGCCGCCCTGCGGGCGCGGGGCCGGGGCGGCGCCCGGCCGAAACGCAGGACCACCGCAACGAAGCGAGAAGAAGGGGGCGTCATGGACGCCATCACCGTCATCCGCGCCAAGCGCGACCGCACGGAACTGACCGACCGGCAGATCGACTGGGTCGTCGACGCCTACACCCGTGGCGAGGTCGCCGACTACCAGATGGCCGCCCTCAACATGGCGATCCTCCTCAACGGCATGAACCGTCGCGAGATCGCCCGCTGGACCGCCGCGATGATCGCCTCCGGCGAGCGGATGGACTTCTCCTCCCTCTCCCGCCCCACCGCCGACAAGCACTCCACCGGCGGCGTCGGAGACAAGATCACCCTTCCCCTCGCCCCGCTGGTCGCCGCCTGCGGCGCCGCCGTCCCGCAGCTCTCCGGCCGCGGACTCGGCCACACCGGCGGCACCCTCGACAAGCTGGAGGCCGTCCCCGGCTGGCGCGCCGCGCTCTCCAACGAGGAGATGCTCGCGATCCTCGACGACGTCGGCGCCGTGATCTGCGCCGCCGGCGCGGGCCTCGCCCCCGCCGACCGCAAGCTCTACGCGCTGCGCGACGTCACCGGCACCGTGGAGTCGATCCCGCTGATCGCCTCCTCGATCATGTCCAAGAAGATCGCCGAGGGCACCGGCGCCCTGGTCCTGGACGTCAAGGTCGGCTCCGGCGCCTTCATGAAGACCCTGGACGACGCCCGTGAGCTCGCCACCACCATGGTGGGCCTGGGCCGCGACCACGGCGTGAACACCGTCGCGCTCCTCACCGACATGTCGACGCCGCTCGGCCTCACCGCCGGCAACGCCCTCGAGGTCCGCGAGTCCGTCGAGGTGCTGGCCGGCGGCGGCCCCTCGGACGTCGTCGAGCTGACCCTCGCGCTGGCCCGCGAAATGCTCACGGCGGCCGGACTGCCGGACGCCGACCCGGCCAAGGCCCTGGCCGACGGCTCCGCGATGGACGCCTGGCGCCGCATGATCCGGGCGCAGGGCGGCGACCCGGACGCCCCGCTGCCCACCTCCCGCGAGCAGCACGTGATCACCGCCCCGGCCTCCGGCGTGCTGACCCGCCTCGACGCGTACGGCGTCGGCGTCGCCGCCTGGCGCCTCGGCGCGGGACGCGCCCGCAAGGAGGACCCCGTGCAGGCGGCCGCCGGCGTCGAACTCCACGCCAAGCCGGGCGACACGGTCACCGCGGGCAGCCCGCTGATGACCCTGCACACCGACACCCCGGAGCGGTTCGCGTACGCCCTGGAGTCCCTGGAGGGCACCTACGACATCGCCGCCGCGGGCACGGACTTCACCGCGCCGCCGGTGGTGCTGGAGCGCATCGGCTGAGCCGGACAGGCGCGCGGCGAACCGGACCGGTGGGACTCCCGCCGGTCCGGTGCCGCGTGCGGGGACCGGCTCCCGACGGGAGGACGAGGGGAGGACGACGGGGGGACGACGGGGGAAAAAACCGCCGGTGAGCGGGCCCGGAGGCGCCCCGGACACGGGGCCGGCTTCCCGGCCGTCCGGCCCCGGCCGGTGAGCCCCGCCGATGAGTCCCGCGGCTTCCTCCGGTCTACCCGTGCATGAGGGACCCGGAGGTCGTCGTGCGTGTACCGGGCGAGCCCGTCGGCAAGGACGGCGTCGCCCGGCTCTGTGACGTCGCGCGGGAAGGACTGGCCCACGGCGCGGCCGTGGTGGTCTGCGACGTCCGCGCGGTGCGGCGGCCGTCGCTCGGCGCCGTCGACCTGATCGCCCGCCTCGCGCTCACCGCCCGGCGCGGCGGGGGCCGCCTCCTGCTGCGCGGCCCCGACCCGGGGCTACTCGCCCTTCTCGACCTCGTCGGGCTGGCCGTCGGCGTCGAGATGCCCGGCGAGACCGAACAGCGGGAAGAACCGCGCGGTGTCGAGGAAGCAGTGCATCGCGGCGATCCGCCCCTGTGACACCTCCAGCACCTGCACCGCCCACGGGCTGAACCCGCCCCGCTCCGGGTCCGGCTTGTACTGCGCGTACCCGGGCAGGCCGTTGACCTCCACCGGCAGCAGCCGGGAATCGGCGCAGCCCGCGCCGATCGTGGTCATGAAGCCGGTCATGTCCGACGCGCCCCGCAGCCACAGGTCGAACGGCGGCATGGTCATGATGGCGTCCTCGTGGAGCAGCGCCGTCAGCGCCGCCATGTCGTACCCCTCGAAGGCGGCGACGTAGCGCTCCAGCAGCTTCTGCTGCTCCTCGTCGAGCGGGTCCGAGACGTCGCCGGGACGCTCCTGGGCCCGCTCCGCGAGGGTGGCCCGGGCGCGCTGGAGGGCGCTGTTCACCGAGGCGACGGTGGTGCCCAGCAGCTCGGCCACCTCACCGGCCCTCCAGGCCAGCACCTCCCGCAGGATCAGCACCACGCGCTGCTTCGGCGGCAGCTCCTGCAGCGCCGCCATGAACGCCAGCCGCACCGACTCCTTGGCGACGGCCCGCTCGGCGGGGTCGGAGACGTCCGGCAGCACCCGGGCGTCCGGCGCCGGCTCCAGCCAGGTGTGGTCGGGGCGCGGCGAGAGCGCGGCCTGGGCGAGCGGGGTGGCGGCGGTCAGGTCCACCGGCCGGGCCCGCTTGTTGCCGGCGGACAGCATGTCCAGACAGACGTTGGTGGCGATCCGGTACAGCCAGGAACGGAGACTGGACCGCCCCTCGGTACGCCTCTTCCGTCCAGCACTTCGGAAGCTACCGCAGCCCACTGACAACGTCCTGCTGACAGGGGAAGTCGCAGGTGGGCGCGGTGGCGCCGGGAGAGCTGCGTCAGGCGGCCACAGCCGGCCGGCGTGCCGCCAGGGTGCCCAGCAGCGTGATCCCCGCGACGCCGGCCACGGCCAGCAGCCCCACGGCCACCGTGCCGCCCCAGCCCGCCGCGTGGAAGGCCACCGCGCCGACGGTGCTGCCGACGCTCGATCCGACGTAGTACGCCGACTGGTACAGCGCCGCCGCCTGGGCCCGCCCGTGCAGCGCCGTCCCGCTGACCGCGGAGGACGCCGCCGAGTGCCCGGCGAAGAAGCCGCCGGTGACCAGGACCAGGCCCAGCAGCACCGCGGGAAGCCGGTCCGACAGCGAGACCAGCAGGCCCGCCGCCGTGAGCGCGCCGGAGAGGTACAGGGTGCCCCGGCGGCCGAACCGTCCGACCAGCCTCCCGGAGGCGGAGGCGGACACCGTGCCCACCAGGTAGACCAGGAAGACCGAGCCGACCACGCCCTGCGGGAGGGAGAAGGGCTCCTGCGTCAGCCGGTAGCCGATCACCGTGTACACGCCGCCGAACACCGTCATGAACAGCGCGCCGATCGCGTACAGCCGCCGCAGCAGCGGGTTGCCCAGGTGGTCGCGCACCGTGCGGACCACCACGCCGGGCCGCAGCGAGCCGCGGGTGAAGTGCTTCGGCTCGGGCAGCAGCATCCGGAACGCCACCGCGCAGGCCACCGCAAGCACGCCCAGCACCGCCAGCGCCACGCGCCAGCCCCACTCCTGCGCGACCCAGCCGGTGAGGACCCGGCCGCTCATCCCGCCGACGCTGTTGCCGGCCACGTACAGCCCGATCGCGGTGATCAGGGCCCGCGGCCGCACCTCCTCCGCCAGGTAGGCGGTGGCCGACGCGGGCAGACCCGCCAGCGCCGCGCCCTGGACCGCGCGCAGCGCCACCAGCACGCCCAGCGAGGGCGCGAACGGCACCACCAGCCCGATGCCGACCGCCACGGCGACCGCGCCGGTCATCGTGGCGCGCCGTCCGAACCGCTCGGAGAGCGCGCTCATCGGGATGACGAACAGCGCCAGCCCGCCGGTGGCGGCCGCCACCGTCCACGACACGTCGCTGACCGAGGAGCCGTAGCTCGCGGAGATCAGCGGCAGGAGGGCCTGCGTGGAGTAGAGGAGGGCGAAGGTGGCCACACCGGCGAGGAACAGCGCCAGGCTCATCCGCCGGTAGGCGGGGGTGCCCAGGTCGACCCGGGTGTCCGGGGCCGCGGCGGGCGCGGCGGAGGCGGCGGGCGAGGCGGAGGGGGTGGACGACGGGGAGGGGACGGTGGTGTCGGATCCGGCGCCCACGCGGGTGGACGCCTCGGTACTGGCGGCAGGCATGGTTCGACCGTACGAACGGTCCTGCTCATCCGTCCAATGCATGGATTGGCCATAATCGTTCCCGTGGTGCATCAGCAGAGGTCACAGGAGTGGCTGTCACAGACCGGTGACGTGGAAGACACCGTCACGAACCTCGTCCCGCGGCTCGCCTACTTCGCCGGGGTGGCCCGGACCGAGCACGTCACCCGGGCCGCCCAGGAGATGCGGGTGCCGCAGTCGACGCTCTCCCGCGCCGTCGCCCGGCTGGAGGAGGACCTCGGCGTCGACCTGTTCGCCCGGCGTGGCCGGACCGTCTCGCTCACTCCCGCCGGGCGGACCTTCCTGGCCTCGGTGGAACGGGCCCTCGCCGACCTGGAACGGGCCGCCGAGGAGGTCCGGGCGGACGCCGACCCGGCGGTCGGCAAGGTGGCCTTCGGATTCCTGCACACCATGGGCGTGGAGACGGTGCCGGGGCTCATCCAGGCGTTCCGCGCCGACCACCCCCGGATCCGGTTCAGCCTGGTGCAGAACTACGGCGAGGCGATGCTGGAGGGCCTGCGCCGCGGCGAACTCGACCTCTGCCTGACCTCGCCGGTGCCGGACGCCCCCGACCTGGTGGCCCGCCGCCTCGACGAGCAGAAGCTCCGGCTGGTGGTCCCCGCCGACCACCGGCTGGCCTCGCGCCGGAGGATCCGGCTCTCGGAGGCCGCGGAGGAGACCTTCGTGACCCTGGAGGCCGGGTACGGGCTGCGGCGGATCACCGACGACCTCTGCGCCCAGGCCGGTTTCCGCCCGCGGGTCGCCTTCGAGGGCGAGGAGGCGGAGACCCTGCGCGGTCTGGTCGCGGCGGGCCTCGGCGTCGCCCTGCTGCCGCCGCCCGCCTTCCCCCGGCCCGGTGTCGCCGAACTGTCCGTCACCGCGCCCCGGGCGGTCCGTGAGATCGGCGTCGCCTGGCTCGGCGGCCACCCC
>NZ_JACADT010000780.1:0-2695 GCF_013421635.1 Streptomyces sp. UH6
GAGCGGCGGTACCGCGGCGGCAGCACGCGTTCCGCCCAGCGCGGGGCGCGCGGGGTGAAGCGCGGCATCAGCAGCAGCACGAGGCCCAGCGCGCTCAGCAGGGCGACGCTCAGCACGATCCACATCGAGGCGGCGGTCACCGAGTACGACAGGGCGCCGAAGGCGATCAGCCCGCACCAGAAGTACATGATCAGCACGGCCCGGCTGTGCGAGTGGCCGATCTCCAGCAGCCGGTGGTGCAGGTGCCCGCGGTCCGCGGCGAACGGCGACTGCCCGCGCCAGGTGCGGCGCACGATGGCCAGCACCAGGTCGGCGGCGGGGATCGCGATGATGGTGAGCGGCAGCAGCAGCGGGATGTAGACCGGCACGGTCGCGTGGACCGCGCTGCGCTCGGACCCGGCGAACAGCTTCAGCGCGTCCGGGTCGATCTGGCCGGTGATGGAGATGGCGCCGGCCGCCAGGATCAGGCCGATCAGCATCGAGCCGGAGTCGCCCATGAAGATCCGCGCCGGGTGCATGTTGTGCGGCAGGAAGCCCACGCACATGCCGATCAGGATGGCGGCGAACAGGGTGGCCGGGGCGGCCGCCTCGATGCCGAAGCCGAACCAGATCCGGTAGCCGTACAGGAAGAACGCCAGCGAGGCGATGCCCACCATGCCGGAGGCCAGACCGTCGAGGCCGTCGACGAAGTTCACCGCGTTGATGGTGATCACCACCAGTGCCACGGTGAGCAGCGTGCCCTGCCACGAGGTCAGCGCCACCAGGCCGAAGCCCGGCACCGGCAGCCACAGGATGGTCAGGCCCTGCATCACCATGACGCCGGCCGCGATCATCTGCGCGCCCAGCTTGATCAGGGCGTCCAGCTCGAACTTGTCGTCCAGCACGCCGATGATCCAGATCAGCGCCGCCCCGGAGAGCAGCGCGCGCGGCTCGTTGGACCGCTCGAAGACCTGGCCGAGGTTGGTGAGCTGGGAGGCGACCAGCAGACCGGCGCACAGGCCGAAGAACATCGCGATGCCGCCGAGCCGCGGGGTGGGTTCTCGGTGCACGTCCCGCGCCCGCACCTGGGGCATGGCTCCCGCCACGATCGCGAACTTCCGCACCGGACCCGTCAGGAGGTACGTCACCGCGGCCGTGATGCAGACCGTCAGCAGGTATTCACGCACGGGCTTCCCCACAGATCTCGCTGGCCATTCCGACCCACACCCTAGCGAGGGACGGTCCTGAGTGATGACTTCCGGGTGGCCGGGACGGTTTCACCCGGGGGTCACGGATACGCGGGCGGGAAGGCCTCGGCCAGTTCCCGTGCCCCCGCGCGAGCACCGTCCACGTCGCCCCGCAGGGCCCGCCCGACCAGGGACGCGATGGTCCGGGCCTCCTCCTCCCCCATGCCCAGGGTCGTCACGGCGGCCGTCCCCAGGCGGATACCCCGCCCTTCGTGCGGCAGTGCCGATGTGTCGAGGACCATGCCGGCGGCGCCCAGCAGATCGCGGGCCGCGCGGCCGTCCAGACCGCCGACCGGGGCCGGGTCGGCGATCACCAGGTGGGTGTCGGTGCCCCCGGTGGAGACGTGCAGCCCCTCGTCGGCGAGGCCGGCGGCGAGGGCCCGGGCGTTGGCGACCGTGCGGTGCGCGTAGGCGGCGTACCCGGGCGTCGCGGCCTCGCCGAAGGCGACCGCCTTGGCCGCCACCACGTTCATCGGCGCCCCGCCCTGGGTGAACGGGAAGACCGCGCGGTCTACGCGTTCGGCCAGCTCCGCGGTGCACAGGATCATTCCGCCGCGCGGGCCGCGGAGCACCTTGTGGGTGGTCGCGCAGACCACGTCGGCGTACGGCACCGGGCTGGGCGCCGCGCCGCCCGCCACCAGGCCGATGGGGTGCGCGGCGTCGACGATCAGGTAGGCGCCGACGTCGTCGGCGATCTCCCGGAACGCCGCGTGGTCGACGTGGCGCGGGTAGGCGATCGACCCGCACACCACCGCCTTGGGCCTGGTGGCCCGGGCCAGCGCCCTGACCTGCTCGTAGTCCAGGAGTCCGGACTCGGCGTCGACCCCGTACCCGGTGAAGCGGAACCACCGGCCGGAGAAGTTGGCGGGCGAACCGTGGGTGAGGTGGCCGCCGAAGGCCAGCCCCAGCGCCAGCACCGGGTCGCCGGGACGCAGCAGCGCGGCGTAGGCGGCCAGCACGGCGGACGAGCCGGAGTGCGGCTGGACGTTGACGTGCGCGGCGCCGAAGAGGGCGGTGGCGCGCTCGACGGCGGTGCGCTCGGCGAGATCGGCGTAGGCGCAGCCGCCGTGGAAGCGGTTGCCGGGGTAGCCCTCGGCGTACTTGTCGGCCAGCGGGGAGGCGAGGGCCGACAGCACGGCGGGCGAGGTGAAGTTCTCGGCGGCGATCAGCTGGAGCGTGGTGCGGCGGCGCTCCGCCTCGGCCTCGAGGATCCCCGCCATCTCGGGATCCCGGGCCCTCAGCACCTGGTCTCGCAGCGCCTGGGCGTGCGCGACGGTCCCCATGCGGAACCTCCTCGTCCGGACGTCAGGTCCAGCGTAGGACGCGGGGGGCGGGGCTGCGCGGCACGCGGGGCGGCCGGGGACCGGCCCGGGTCAGCCCGGCACGCCCGTCAGCGCCGTGACCACCGGGTCGAGGGCTCCGTGTATCTCGTCGCCGACCGAGCGGAAGAACGGCAGCGGCGCCCCGTA
>NZ_JACADT010000781.1:0-2693 GCF_013421635.1 Streptomyces sp. UH6
GGGGCGGCGACCGGCTCGGGCACCCCGACCTTGGGAAGCCCCAGCAGCACCCCCGCCGGCTTCGCCGCCTCCGCCACGTTCCGCTTCTCCCACGCGTCGCCCGCCCGGGTACGCCGCACCGCCAGCACCGGCCCCTCCGCCAGCAGGTGGTGCGGCGCCGCGTACGTGACCTCGACGGTCACCACGTCACCCGGCCGCACCTCCTCGTCCGGCTTGGTGAAGTGCACGAGCCGGTTGTCGGGGGCGCGCCCGGACAGCCGCTGCGTCGCGCCGTCCTTGCGGCCCTCACCCTCCGCGACCATCAGCTCCAGCGTCCGCCCGACCTGCTTCTTGTTCTCGTCCCAGGAGATCTCCTCCTGGAGCGCGACCAGCCGCTCGTACCGCGCCTGGACGACCTCCTTGGGGATCTGGCCCTCCATGGTGGCCGCCGGGGTGCCGGGACGCTTGGAGTACTGGAAGGTGAAGGCCTGCGCGAACCGGGCCTCCCGCACCACGTGCAGCGTCTGCTCGAAGTCCTCCTCGGTCTCGCCGGGGAAACCCACGATGATGTCGGTGGTGATCGCCGCGTGCGGGATGGCGGCCCGCACCTGCTCGATGATCCCCAGGTACCGGTCCTGCCGGTAGGACCGCCGCATCGCCTTCAGCACGGTGTCCGAGCCGGACTGCAGCGGCATGTGCAGCTGCGGCATCACGTTCGGCGTCTCGGCCATCGCGGCGATGACGTCGTCGGTGAAGTCCCGCGGGTGCGGGGAGGTGAAGCGCACCCGCTCCAGGCCCTCGATCGCGCCGCAGGCGCGCAGCAGCTTGCTGAACGCCTCCCGGTCGCCGATGTCGGAGCCGTAGGCGTTGACGTTCTGGCCGAGCAGGGTGATCTCGGAGACGCCCTCGGCGACCAGGGCCTCCACCTCGGCGAGGATGTCGCCGGGCCGGCGGTCCTTCTCCTTGCCGCGCAGGGCGGGCACGATGCAGAAGGTGCAGGTGTTGTTGCAGCCGACGGAGATCGACACCCAGGCCGCGTAGGCGCTCTCGCGGCGGGTCGGCAGGGTGGAGGGGAAGGCCTCCAGCGACTCGGCGATCTCGACCTGCGCCTCTTCCTGGACGCGGGCGCGCTCGAGCAGCACCGGCAGCTTGCCGATGTTGTGGGTGCCGAAGACGACGTCCACCCAGGGCGCCCGCTTCACGATGGTGTCGCGGTCCTTCTGGGCCAGGCAGCCGCCGACGGCGATCTGCATGCCGGGACGCGAGGCCTTCCTGGGGGCGAGCCGGCCGAGGTTGCCGTAGAGGCGGTTGTCGGCGTTCTCCCGGACGGCGCAGGTGTTGAAGACCACGACGTCCGCGTCGCCGTCCGACCCCTCGGGGGCGCGGACGTAACCGGCGTCCTCCAGCAGCCCGGAGAGCCGCTCGGAGTCGTGGACGTTCATCTGGCACCCGTAGGTGCGCACCTCGTAGGTCTTCAGGCCCACCGCTGTGTCGTGGACGGCCGTGTCCACTGCCCCGCTCATCGCGTCGCTCCGGTCCATGCTGCTCATGGGACACAAGGGTAAGGGGGCGCCGGACCCGCCCGGCACGCGTCCGGGGGCCGCCCCCGCTCAGAGGCGGGCGCGCATCGACTCGCAGACGCCGTGCACGCCGTCCAGCGAGTACTCGGCGCCGCCGGCCCGCAGCACGCCCCGGTAGCGGCCGTACATCTGGAAGTAGTCGATGGCGAGGAGCCCGAACCGGTGGCGGACCGTCTTGCGCCCCTCCGGTGCGAAGACGACGTCCAGCCGGCCGTCGCGGGAGGCGATCCGCCAGGGGGCGGCCGGGTCGCCGGGGCGCTCGGGCGTGAAGGAGATCTCACCGAGCGGCTCGCACGCGCCGGGCGCCCACACCGCCGACTCCTCGGGCTCCCCCGGCAGCTCGGGGCGGTCGGCGAAGTTGGCGCCGACGGGGCCGTCGGCGGTGGGCAGGGCGAAGGTGCCCCACAGCCACCGGGTGCGGTAGGGCAGGAAGGAGCGGTGTTCGTCCAGGATCGCCAGGTCGCGTCCGGGCTCGAAGACGTACTCGGTGGAGCCGACCCTCAGCACGCCCTCGGCCGGGAAGACCGCCTTGTGCGTGTACATCCGGCCGCCGCCGGGCAGCCGCGAGCCGACCGACAGCGGTGCGCCGGCGCCCCGCGCGTCCAGGGTGAGCTCGGCGCTCATCGCCGGGGCGGTCGCGGTGGCCGCGACGTCGACGTGGATCGTGTGCCGTCCCTCACGCTCGGCGAAGTCGTAGACGAGGCGGTGGCCCGGCCTGTCAAAGGCGCAGTGCCCGCCGTCGAGCAGTTCCTCGGGCAGCGCCGGTGAGCCGCCCCGGGCGTTGGCGGCGTGCTGGTGGAGGGTGCCGGTGCGCCGGTCGTGGGCGTAGATCTCGCAGCTCGCGAGGTACTGGGCGTCCTGGATGATCATCGAGGACCACACGTCGGGGTGGAGCAGCGTGAACCCGGCCCACTCCTTCAGCCGCAGTCGGCGCAGCAGGCGGGAGGGCCCGGTGAACTCGTCGAGCGGGTTGACGCGGACCGGCCGGGCGGGCAGCCGCCCGTGGCGGCGGACACCGCTCTCGACCAGGAGGGCGGGGGCGGCGTTCTGGTGGTCGTCGGACACAACGCCGGAGCCAACCATCCTCGCCGGGGCCGGTCAATGGCCCCGACGCCGCAGCGGTCCCCAGCGCGC
>NZ_JACADT010000782.1:0-2692 GCF_013421635.1 Streptomyces sp. UH6
GGCGGTGGCCGCGCCGGACGGCACCGAGCTGTTCTTCTGCGCCACCGGACGACCCGGAGCGCCCGACTGGCGGAGCGACTTCGTCCCGGGGCCGCGGACGGAGGCTCCGGCCGCGGAGCCGGACGGAGGCCCGCGGCGCGTCGACCACCTCGCGCTCACCCAGCCCTGGCACCAGTTCGACGAGGCGGCCCTGTTCCACCGCAGCGTGCTGGGCCTGGGCGCCCAGGAGAGCGTGGACGTGGCGGAGCCCTACGGACTGTTCCGCAGCCGCGCGGTCACCGACGCCGACGGCCGCGTGCGCATCGCCCTGGGCGTCGGCCCCGCCCCCACCGACGACGGCGACCGTCTCCAGCACATCGCACTGGCCACCGACGACGTCGTCCTGGCCGCCCGCCGCTTCGTGGAGGCCGGCGGGGAACTGCTCGCCGTCCCCGGCAACTACCACGACGACCTCGCCGCCCTGTACGACCTGCCGGACGAGGAACTGGAGACCTTCCGCGCACTCGGCATCCTCTACGACCGGGACGAGCGGGGCGGGTTCCGGCACTGCTACACCCGCACCGTGGGCCGGGTCTTCTTCGAGCTGGTCCAGCGGGACGACGGCTACCGGGGGTACGGGGCACGGAACGCCCCCGTGCGGATGGCGGCCCAGCGCGGCGGCCGCGGCTGACCGAACCCGGCCTACCCGGCGCGGCCGACCGGACTGGCCGGCCGCGGCCGACCGGCCCCGGTGCCGGAGACGGGTGTGCCCCGGGTGACATGACGTCACCCGGGGCACACCCGTCGCGGTCCTTGCCGCGGCGGATCAGACCGCCGGGGCCGGGAACGTCGGGTACTCGACGCCCGAGACCTGCTGCACGACCCGGACCACCTGGCAGGAGTAGCCGAACTCGTTGTCGTACCAGAGGTAGAGGATCGCGTTGTCGCCCTCGACCTTGGTGGCGCCGGCGTCGACGATCGAGGCGTGACGCGAGCCGATGAAGTCGCTGGAGACCGCGTCGGGGGCGCTGATGAAGTCGATCTGGCGCTTCAGCGGCGAGGTCAGCGACACCTCGCGCAGGTACTCGAGGACCTCCGCGCGGCTCGTCTCCCGCTTCAGCTGCAGGTTGAGGATGGCGATCGACACGTCCGGGGTGGGGACGCGGATCGAGCTGCCGGTGATGGTCGCCTCGAGGTCGGGCAGCGCCTTCGCCACGGCGGAGGCGGCGCCGGTCTCGGTGATGACCATGTTCAGCGGCGCGGAGCGGCCACGACGGTCGCCCTTGTGGTAGTTGTCCAGCAGGTTCTGGTCGTTGGTGAACGAGTGGATGGTCTCCACGTGCCCGCGCACGACGCCGTACTCGTCCTCCATCGCCTTCAGCGGCGGCACGATCGCGTTGGTCGTGCAGGAGGCGCAGGAGATGATGTTCTCGTCCGGCTTGATCATGTCGTGGTTGACGCCGTGGACGATGTTGGGGACGTCGCCCTTGCCCGGAGCGGTCAGCACGACCTTGTCGACGCCGGGGCGCAGGTGCTGGGAGAGGCCCTCGCGGTCGCGCCACTTGCCGGTGTTGTCGATGAGGATGGCGTTCCGGATGCCGTACTCGGTGTAGTCCACCGACTCGGGGGAGTCGGAGTAGATCACCTGGATCGTGTGGCCGTTGGCGATGATCCGGTTGTTGGCCTCGTCCACGGTGATGGTGCCCTGGAACTGGCCGTGGATCGAGTCACGGCGCAGCAGCGAGGCGCGCTTGACCAGGTCCTGGCCACCGCCGTTGCGGACCACGATCGCCTTCAGGCGCAGGCCGTTTCCGGAACCGGCCTTCTCGATGAGCAGGCGGGCCAGCAGGCGGCCGATCCGGCCGAAGCCGTAGAGGACCACGTCGCGGCCCTCGCGACGCTCGATCTTGTGGGCGCCGGTGGCGCCGGCGACGGCCTCGGCGGTGAACTCCTCGACCGACAGGCCGCGGTCGTCGGCCTTGTGGGCCACCGCCAGCATGCCGATGTCGATCTGCGAGGGCCCGAGGTCCAGCGTGGTCAGGGCCTGAAGGAACGGCATCGTCTCGACGACCGACAGCTCCCCGCCGACGATCTGCCGGGCGAAGCGGTGGGTCTTGAGGATGCTGATGACCGACTTGTTCACCAGGGAGCGACTGTGGACCAGGACCGTGACGTCCCGCTCCCGGTGCAGCTTCCCGATGATCGGGATCATCGACTCCGCGATCTCCTCGCGGTTCTTCCAGTTGGTGAACGAGTCCTCGGTGACAGTCACAGGTCCATCTTTCGAGCTAGGCGGCGCTCACATGTTAACCATCTCGAAGTATGGTCGATCAAGCCGGGGCCGCCGCCGAAGGGTGTGGTGAGCGCCGGAGGGCCGAAGCCGCCCCGGTTCGCGGCGATCCGTCCGCTTTCGCGTGCCGGTTCCGTGACCGCTGCGTGTGCGCACGATCACGCGCTCGCCCGCTCCGGGCGCCGGCGGCCACGGCCCCCGCACCTCGCCTCGCGGCTCACCCCGCGAGGCGGCCCGCCTCCAGCCGCACCCGGCGGCCGGTGAACCGGCGGGTGAACATGCGGTCGTGGGAGACGACCACCAGCGCGCCGGGCCACGCGGCCAGCGCCTCCTCCAGGTCCTCCACCAGGCCGGGGGAGAGGTGGTTGGTCGGCTCGTCCAGCAGCAGCAGGTCGGCCGGTTCCCGCAGCACCCGGGCCAGGC
>NZ_JACADT010000783.1:0-2688 GCF_013421635.1 Streptomyces sp. UH6
TCCTCCACCGCTCCGCGCAGGTCGGGCAGGAACCCTGCGTCGGCCAGCGCCGCCGCGCCGCGCGTGGTGGTCATCGCCAGCACCAGCCGCTCGGAGGCGACGTGCACCGGCACCACCTCGGCCGCGCTCGCCGCCGTCTCCAGCTCGGGCAGGCCGGTGCCGTCCGGCAGTGTGATCCGGGCCCAGAGGACCGGACGGTCCTCCACGGCGGCTCGGGTGAAGACGGGGTGGGGCGCCGTCCGCATTCCCGCCTCCCGTGCGAACGCCCGCTCTTGGGCGTCCTCGCCCACGAAGACGGAGGCGTCCTCCTCCCCCGCCGCGACGGCCGAGGCGGCGGCCGTGTCGAAGATGGTCCTGCTGTTCTTCCGGCCCCAGTGGATGAGGTCCTCGTCGGGGAACCGGGCGGCGAAGGCGCGCCGCAGAGCGGCCTCCGCGCGCTCGGCCGCACCCAGGCTGGGACCCGGGTCCGAGATGATGCCCTTGCGCCACTGCGTGCCGAACGCGTCGAGGACGTTCTCGACGCGTGGTCTGGGCCGCAGTACCAGAGAACCGTCGGGCTGGACGTGGGCGTCCGCCAGGGTCGCCCCGATGTCGAAGAAGAGCACAGCCATCCCGGTGCCTCCGCGTGCGTACGGTCTGTGCGGTGCGGGCGGCGATCCGCCCGACGGCGGGCTCGCGCCGCACTTGAGCCGGGCTTCCATTTTACGTCCGGTTCTTCGGCGGCAGCATCTTTGGCAACCCGCGCATTTCCCGCGCATTTCGTTGAACGGGAGAAATGTGAAAGAGCCTCCGCGTCGTCTCTTTCTTTTCCTTTGTCGCTTTTTCTTTGTCGCGAGCGGGGCGGGGCGAACGGCCTCAGGCGGAACCCGGCCGGGGATCCGGCTCCTCGTCGTAGTGCGTGTAGAGCACGGCCCCCTCCCCCGACGGGTCCAGCGCGTGCAGGACGGCGTCACCGATGGCCGCGAGCTGATCCACCTGCTCGTCGGTGAGCGCGTCGATGACGTAGCGGCGGACGGCGGCGACGTGACCGGGCGCCGCCTGCAGCAGCTTCGCCCAGCCCTCCTCGGTGAGCCGGGCGTTGGTGGCCCGGCGGTTCTCCGGACACGGGAAGCGTTCCACCAGGCCCCGCTGCTCCAGTCGCGTCACCACGTGGGAGAGCCGGGGCAGGGTGGCGTTGGTCCGGCGGGCCAGCCCGGTCATGCGCAGCGTCCGACCGGGCGCCTCCGAGAGCATCGCCAGGGCCGTGTACTCGAACTCCGTCAGCTGGGCGTCGTTGCGCAGCTGGGTGTCGAGGGTGCCGGGCAACAGCTCCAGCACCGCGCGCAGGCGGATCCAGGCGCGCAGCTGCCGCCGGTCGAGCCAAGGTGTGTTCGCCGTCACATCGCCACCCGGAATGGTTGTAGCTACAAGTTTGCTGGAGACGGTGTTCGTCCGTTGTCCCTACAACCTTTCCACACGGAGGGCGTCATGGCACGCACCCGGACCGGCGGGTTCGCCGCGGTCGGCCGGCTGCCGCGGCGGACCCGGCCGAACGCCCCGCGGCGCGGTCACCCGTGACCCGTCGCCGCCGACACCGAACCCACCACCCGCGCCGGGGGCGGCCCGTGCCGGCCCCGGCACCCCCACAGCAACGACAGGAACCGTCATGACCTTCCCCACCGCCGCCCGCGACGTCGCACTCCTCCTGGCCCGTGTCGCCGTCGGCGGCGGCCGCTTCAGCGTCGACCACCTGCTCACCGGCCGCACCCGGGCCGCGCGGCACGTCAACGGCTGACGGCGACAGGCGCGGCGGCGTGCTCCTCCGGCGCGGCGCCGCGCCGTCCGGTCCGTTTTTCCGGCCCACCGGTTCCCGTGCGGGAGCCGAATTCCGGAGCCCGTCGGAGTTCCCCCGGACACACATTCCCCGCCGTGTTCCTCGGCCGTGCTCTACGGCGTGACGACGGCGAAGTCCGGGTCGAAGTCGTCGAGGAGGCCGGCGAGGGTCCCCAGGGCGCTGCGCTCAGACCAGGCTGCCGCTGCCGTGGGGGGCGTACAGGTCGAGCAGCCGGATCCGGGAGGTGTGCAGCCGGTGGGCGACGGCCGCGCCGACCCATCCGGCGATCGCCCGGCCGAACGCCGGGTCCTCGGCGCACAGGGCCCGTACGGCCTCCGCGTCGAACTCCCAGGCACGCACCGGACTCAGCGCCTCGGCACCGAGCTGCCACGTGCAGGGCGGGAAGTGCCAGGAACAGCCGACGAGTTCCCCGCGGCCCAGCGACTCGACCGCGGCGGGGCGGCACCCCGGGACGCGGGAGTCGAGGAGCACGGTGCCGCTGCGGACGACCCAGAACCGGTCGGCGTGCCCGTCCTCCTCGAACAGGCGGGTGCCCGCCGCGAAGGAGACTTCGTGTGCATGGTGCATCAGCCTGTCGCGGTGGCAGACGGGCAGGGCCGTGGTGGTCGTGGCGCTCGTCATCGTCCTGGTTCCCCTCTCGACGCCCGGCGGTGCGGGGGCTGCTGATGACTCCGGCCTGGACCCCGGCCGGGGCGTCCTCCACGGGCCGGCCGGTCCCTGCCCGGGGCCGTTCGGCCCCACCGCGAGGGGCCGGTGCGTCACTCGTGCGGGACGACCGCCACCGGGGCGTGGGCGTGGTGGAGCACCCCCTGGGCGACCGGGCCGATGTGCGCGCCGAGCGGGGAGCGCCGGAT
>NZ_JACADT010000784.1:0-2688 GCF_013421635.1 Streptomyces sp. UH6
GAACGCCGCCGCGCGGAGCGGGCCCGCAGACCCGGGCCGGCCGTGCTGATCAGCCGCGCGGTGGGCGAGCTGTTCATCACCACCGGCGTGCTGATGATCCTCTTCGTCGCCTACCAGCTGTGGTGGACCAACGTCCTCGCCGCCGCCGACGTGGACCGCGAGACCGTCCAGCTCCAGGACGACTGGGACAAGGGGGCACGCGACCCCGGCTCCTTCGAGCCCGGCCAGGGCTTCGCCCTCCTCCACATCCCCACCCTCGACGTGGTGGTGCCGGTGGCCGAGGGCATCGACAAGGAGAAGGTGCTGGACCGCGGCATGGTCGGGCACTACGACGAGGAGAGCATCCCGACCGCCATGCCGGGCGACGACTCGGGCAACTTCGGCCTCGCCGGGCACCGCAACACCCACGGCGAGCCCTTCCGCTACATCAACCGCCTGAAGCCGGGTGACCCGATCGTGGTGGAGACCCGCGACACCTACTACGTGTACCGGATGACCTCGATCCTTCCGTCCACCTCACCCGGCAACGTCTCCGTCCTCGACCCCGTACCGCCGGGGTCGGGTTTCACCGGCCCCGGCCGCTACATCACACTGACCACCTGCACCCCGGAGTTCACCAGCACCTACCGGATGATCGTCTGGGGCAAGATGGACGAGGAACGCCCGCGTGACGAGGGGAAGCCCGACGCGCTGGTGAACCCGTGACGGGTGAGTACGGGACACGACGGGGGACGGCCACGGTGGCAACGGTGGAGCACGACCGGAGCGGCGAGGACACGCGCCCGCACCGGGACAACGGCGGTCGTGTCTCCCGGGGCCCCGTGGCCACGCTGGTCGGCCTCCTGGGGGAGCTGCTGATGACGGCCGGCGTGGTGCTCGGCCTCTTCGTCGTCTACTCGCTGTGGTGGACCAACCTGCTCGCCGACCGGGCGGCGGACCAGGAGAGCGACCGGATCCGCGACCGCTGGGAGCAGGCGCTGGAGGGCGCCGGCGGGCCCGGCAGCCTGGACACCAAGGACGGCATCGGCTTCCTGCACGTCCCGACGATGGACGACGACCAGATACTGGTGAAGAAGGGCACCGACCCCAAGGTGCTCGACGACGGCGCGGCCGGCTACTACACCGACCCGGTCAAGGCCTCGCTCCCGACCAGCGACAAGGACGGAAACTTCTCCCTGGCCGCGCACCGCGACGGGCACGGGGCCAAGTTCCACGGCATCCACAAGATCCGCGAGGGCGACCCGATCGTCTTCGAGAGCAAGGACAAGTGGTACGTCTACAAGGTCTTCGAGATCCTCCCGGAGACCTCCAAGTACAACGTCGGCGTCCTGAAGCCGGTGCCCGAGGAGTCCGGGCGGAAGAAGGCCGGCAAGTACATCACGCTGACCACCTGCACCCCGATGTACACCTCCGAGCACCGCTACATCGTCTGGGGGGAACTGGTCCGGGTGGACCCGGTCGACGACCGGCGCACCCCGCCCGAGGAGATCAGGAACTCCTAGGCCGCGCGGGCGGCGCCTCCCCCGGCACCGCCCGGTCGGCGCGCCGGGTGGTGATGAACAGCAGGCACATCGCGGCGATGGCCACCCGCCCGGTCGCCTGCAGCAGCGGCCCGCGCAACAGGATGAACGAGTACCCGGCGATCAGCGGGGCGGTGATCAGCAGCAGCCGCCCCGGGTGGCCGCGCCTCCCGGCGGAGGCCCTCGCCACCCTGCGGTCGAACCGGGCGGCCGCGTACCCGACGAGACCCATCCCGGCCGTCATCCCCACCGCGCCGAAGTCGATGTACAGCTCGGCCCACACCGGGGAGGACAGGTTGGTGTTCCGCGTGCCCATCCACTGGCCCACCATCACGCCCGTGTCGACGGGCTTGTCCTCCCACACCGACCGCGGCACCGCGAACAGCAGGCAGCCCGCCAGCTGGTTGCCGTAGGTGTGCCCGGCCGAGTCGACATAGGTGATCGTGTTGGCGAACATGCCTATCTGGTCGTAGTCCTTCAACGCCAGCGGCTCCAGGAAGGACGTGGTCTCGATGGTGCGGGTGTTGTTCTCGTCGTAGCGGAAGGCGTCGGCGAAGGGGAACAGCAGCAGCGCCACCACCACGCCCAGCGTCAGCGACATCCGGTAGAGCGCGGCGCTCACCGGGAAGGCCGTGAACAGCAGCGCGAACATCACCGTCAGGAACCAGTAACGCGGGTTGGAGACGGGGTTGTTGACCACCGCGTTCAGAACGCACAGCGACGCGAACACGGCGACCGTGGACCAGCTGCGCCGGGCCCTGCGGGAGGTGGCCAGCCGCCGGACGTGGACCAGCAGGGCGATCAGCGGCAGCACCGTGCCGAAGCCGCGGACGAAGGCCTGACCCGCCTCGGAGCCGTTGCCGGACAGGCCCGCGTCCTCCAGGCCGGCGGTGATCTCCTGACGGCTGGAGAAGAAGACCGCCGGTCCGCCCAGACGCACCACCAGCAGCGCCGCCGCCGCGAAGGCGGCCAGCGTCAGCAGGTGCACGCGGCGCCGGTGCACCAGACGCGGCCGGTCCCCGTGGCGGTCGTCCTCCGCGGCCCTGGCGAGCGCGCCGAAGTCCCGCTCCTCCTCGGCCTCCCGGCGCCGCCACGGGGGCCGGAACCGGGCCAGCAGGGCCCCCAGATCGAAAGCGCAGCAGCCGAACAGCACCAGCGCGATCGCCAG
>NZ_JACADT010000785.1:0-2683 GCF_013421635.1 Streptomyces sp. UH6
GTTGGTGACCAGTTCGGTGGTCAGCAGTTCCGCCGTCTCCAGCACGTCGCCGTCCTGCGGCCAGCCCGGCGCGTCGCACCGCACCAGCTCCCGTAGCGCGCGCCGTGCCCGGGGCACGGCGCCCAGGTCGGCCCGGCGCAGCCGTTGCCGCAGCCGCGGCCGCCGTATGCGGAGGCGGGGCCTGGGGGCCGGGACGCCGCCCGGTTCCGGTACCGCCGGTCGCACGACTGGTCCGGTGGACGGCTCCGCCGCGTCGGCGACGGCGGAACTGCCCGCCTGTGGTGCCTGCCTCTTCATGACCCCCCGTTCGCGCCCGTTCGCGCATGTCGTTCTCGAACACGCTCACGGGAATGCATGCCCGCGTCCGGAACGCGGCACTCATCCCGATCCGGCAGGGGTCCGGGAGGGCGCGGGGAACGGCGCGCCGACCGTCAGGGGCGGGGCACGTTGCGCAGGTTGGAGCGCGCCATCTGCAGCATCCTTCCCACACCGCCGTCCAGCACCACCTTGGAGGCCGAGAGCGCGAACCCGGTCACCATCTCTTTCTTGATCTTCGGCGGGATGGACAGCGCGTTCGGGTCGGTCACCACGTCGACGAGCGCGGGCCCCTTGTGCCGGAAGGCGGCCTTCAGTGCGCCCGCGAGGTCCTTCGGCTTCTCCACCCGTGCCCCGAACGCCCCGCACGCCTCGGCGACGGCGGCGAAGTCCGGGTTGGTGTTGGCGGTGCCGTGCGAGGGCAGGCCGGCGACCAGCATCTCCAGCTCGACCATCCCGAGCGAGGAGTTGTTGAACAGCACCACCTTCACGGGCAGGTCGTACTGCACCAGGGTGAGGAACTCGCCCATCAGCATGGCGAATCCGCCGTCCCCGGACATCGAGACGACCTGCCGCCTGCGGTCGGTGAACTGTGCCCCGATCGCCATCGGCAGCGCGTTGGCCATCGAGCCGTGGGAGAACGAACCGATCACCCGGCGCCGCCCGTTGGGGGTGATGTAGCGCGCGGCCCACACGTTGCACATGCCGGTGTCGACGGTGAACACGGCGTCGTCGTCGGCGAGTTCGTCGAGCACGGAGGCCACGTACTCGGGGTGGATCGGTACGTGCTTGTCCACCTTGCGGGTGTAGGCGCTGACCACTCCCTCCAGCGCGTCCGCGTGCTTCTTCAGCATCTTGTCGAGGAACTTGCGGTTCTTCTTCGGTTTCACCCTGGGGATCAGGCACCGCAGGGTCTCCTTGACGTCGCCCCACACCGCCAGGTCGAGCCGGGAGCGGCGGCCGAGGCGCTCGGGGCGGACGTCGATCTGGGCGATCGGCACGTCGTCGGGGAGGAAGGCGTTGTAGGGGAAGTCGGTGCCGAGCAGGATCAGCAGGTCGCACTCGTGGGTGGCCTCGTAGGCGGCGCCGTAGCCGAGCAGGCCGCTCATGCCCACGTCGTACGGGTTGTCGTACTGGATCCACTCCTTGCCGCGCAGCGCGTGCCCGACCGGCGACTTGATCAGTTCGGCGAGGCGCATGACCTCGCCGTGCGCGTCCTTGCAGCCGGCGCCGCAGAACAGGGTGACCTTGTCCGCCTTGTCGATCAGCTCGACCAGCGCGTCGAGTTCGGTGTCCCCGGGGCGGACCGACGGCCGGGAGGTGACCAGCGCCGTGTCGTACGCGCCCTCGGGGGCGGGCTCGTCGGCGATGTCGCCGGGCAGGGTGACGACGCTGACGCCGGAGCGGCCCACCGCGTTCTGCACGGCGGTGTTCAGCAGACGCGGCATCTGCGCCGGGCTGGAGATCATCTCGCTGTAGTGGCTGCAGTCGCGGAACAGCCGGTCCGGGTGGGTCTCCTGGAAGAAGCCGAGCCCGATCTCCGAGGAGGGGATGTGCGAGGCGAGGGCCAGCACCGGGGCCATGGACCGGTGGGCGTCGTACAGCCCGTTGATCAGGTGCAGGTTGCCGGGACCGCAGGAGCCGGCGCAGGCGGCCAGCTGCCCGGTGATCTGCGCCTCGGCGCCGGCGGCGAAGGCGGCGGCCTCCTCGTGGCGCACGTGCACCCAGTCGATGCCCTTGTGACGGCGGACGGCGTCCACCACGGGGTTGAGGCTGTCCCCGACCACCCCGTACATCCGCCGCACGCCCGCGCGGGTGAGGATGTCGACGAACTGCTCAGCGACGTTCTGCTTGGCCATGGTGAGGCGTGCCCTTCGCTGCGTGCTCACGATCCGTGTCCGGACCGCACGTGTCCCCGTTCTGGGGACCATCAATCCACGCGGCGCGGGATCACGCCTCCCAGACGGCCACCGCCGTACGGTCGTCGGCGTAACCCTTCACCCGCACCTGCACGTCCGCCAGGAAACCGGCGAGTCCCGGCGGCTCGGGCGCGGCCCACCGCCGTGCCAGGTGGGTGAGGAGCGCGGGTTCGTCCTCCAGCGGTTCGGCCAGGCCGGCCGCGGACATCAGCAGCCGGTCCCCCGGGCGGGCGACGCAGGTGCGGAACCGGAACGGCTCGCGGGGCGGTTCGGGCGCCGGTTCGTAGGGGCTCGGCGGGGTCGCTATGCCGAGGTCGAGGGTGAGTTCACCGGGCTTCGCCGCGGGCCCGGCCGGACGGGGTTCGAGGTCCTGCCAGTCGCCGTCGCGCAGCCGGTGCAGGCCGCCCGCGCCGACACCGAAGAACACCCGGGTGCGGCATTCCGGGTCG
>NZ_JACADT010000786.1:0-2679 GCF_013421635.1 Streptomyces sp. UH6
GGCCGTCCACCACAGCAGGTGCACCACCGCCAGCGGCAGCGCCGGCTCCGGGTCGCCGGTCTCGGCGCCGTGCACCGCGAGGGGCAGCACCGACAGCGGGTACCGCATCGTCTGCCGGCGCAGCAACTCCTCGCAGGAGGTCCGCAGCAGGTCGCCCGGCGGCCCGGCCAGTTCGAGCGTCGCCGCGACCTCGGCACGGATGGCGTCCGTGTGGCGGGCGTGAAGCTCCTGGTAGGTCAGGGAAGGCACGCGTTTCCCCCGTCAGGCCCTGGGTCTGGAGTGGAGTTTGATTCGAACACCCTTGATCGGGGGGAAGCCAGAGCAAGTTTCGGCCAGGTCGACCGATTGCCGACACCGTCCGACCGTCGACGACCGGCCGGAGTGGGTATTCGGCCAACTCGTGTGCAGGATGTTGATGTTGGTGTCTAAGTTCTTCACGACAGGTAGTTCCGACGCCAGTGACATCAGGATCACCACGCTGCCCCCATGGCCGGAGGAGAGCACATATGACGACCCAGTCGCCCCGCCCCATCGACACCTCGGTCCCGCACTCGGCCCGCATCTGGAACTACTGGCTGGGGGGCAAGGACAACTACCCGGTCGACGAGGAGGCCGGGGACGCCTACACCGCCGTCTTCCCCGGCATCACCACCATCGCCCGCTCCAGCCGCGCCTTCCTCGGCCGCAGCATCCGCCACCTGGTGCTGGAGTGCGGGATACGGCAGTTCCTCGACGTCGGCACCGGCCTGCCCACCAGCGACAACACGCATGAGGTCGCCCAGCGGCACGCCCCCGACGCGCGGATCGTCTACGTCGACAACGACCCGCTGGTCCTGACCCACGCCCGTGCGCTGCTGACCTCCACCCCCGAGGGCGCCACCGCCTACCTCGACGCCGACCTCCACCGGCCGGAGGCCATCGTCGAGGCCGCCGCCGAGACCCTCGACCTCACCCGGCCCACCGCGCTGATCCTCAGCGGCACCCTGGGCCACGTCCGCGACCACGAGACCGCCCTGGACCTGGTGCGGCGGCTGATGGCGGGGCTGCCCACGGGCAGCTACCTGTGCGTCAACGACGGCTCCCGGGGCGTCGATCCCGAGTACGAGCGCGCACAGGACGGCTACAACGAGACCGGCGCCGTCCCCTACTTCCTGCGCCCCGTCGCGGAGATCGAGGCGTACTTCGACGGCATGGAGATGGTCGAGCCCGGTGTGGTGTCCGTGCCGCTCTGGCACCCGGAGGAGGGCGCCGACACCACCCCGGTCGGGCAGCACGGCGGCGTCGGCCGCAAGGTCCGGTAGCGCGGGCCCCGAGGCCCGGCGGCCGCCGAACAGCATCCGCCCGCGCGGGAGTTCCCGTTCGCCCCGGTTTCACGCGAAGGTGTGGAGCCGGGGTTCCGGGCGGATGGCCGGAAGCGGGCCGGGGCAGGACCCGGCCATGACGCAGCCGTTCCGACTCCCGCACTTCTACATGCCGTATCCCGCCCGGTTGAACCCGCACCTCGACGAGGCCCGTGCCCACTCCACCCGCTGGGCGCGGGAGATGGGGATGCTGGAGGGATCCGGCGTCTGGGAGCAGTCCGACCTCGACGCGCACGACTACGGTCTGCTGTGCGCCTACACGCACCCCGACTGCGACGGTCCCGCCCTCTCACTGATCACCGACTGGTACGTCTGGGTCTTCTTCTTCGACGACCACTTCCTGGAGATGTTCAAGCGCGGCCTGGACCGGGCCGGCGGCCGGTCCCACCTGGAACGGCTGCCGCTCTTCATGCCCTCCGACCCGGACACCCCCGTGCCCGCCCCGGAGAACCCGGTGGAGGCCGGACTCGCCGACCTGTGGGCCCGCACCGTCCCCGCCATGTCCGAACACTGGCGCCGCCGCTTCGCCCTTGCCACCGAACACCTGCTGAACGAGTCCCTGTGGGAGCTCTCCAACATCGGTGAGGGCCGGATCGCCAATCCGGTGGAGTACATCGAGATGCGCCGCAAGGTCGGCGGCGCCCCCTGGTCGGCCGGCCTGGTCGAGTACGCCACCGCCGAGGTCCCGCACCGTGTCGCGGAGTCCCGCCCGCTGAGGGTGCTGATGGAGACCTTCTCCGACGGCGTCCACCTGCGCAACGACCTGTTCTCCTACCAGCGGGAGGTCGAGGAGGAGGGCGAGCTCAGCAACGGCGTCCTGGTGCTGGAGAACTTCTTCGGCTGCGCCACCCAGCAGGCCGCCGAGATCGTCAACGACGTCCTCACCTCCCGCCTCCACCAGTTCGAGCACACCGCCCTCACCGAGATCCCCGCCCTCGCCCTGGAGGCCGGCCTCGCCCCGGACGAGCTCGCCGCCGTCGCCGCCTACGCGCGCGGACTCCAGGACTGGCAGTCCGGCGGCCACGAATGGCACCTGCGCTCCAGCAGGTACATGAACCAGGGCGCCGTCGCCGCCCGCACCGACCCGCTGCGCGGCCCCACCGGGGCGGGAGCCTCCGCCGCCGACGTGCGCGCCCTCCTCGCCGGCGCCGGGGCGCAGCGGCTGCGCAACCACACCCACGTGCCCTTCCAGCGCGTCGGGCCCGCCCGTATCCCCGACCTGCCGATGCCCTTCACCCTCACCCTCAGCCCCCACCTGCACGGGGCCCGCGGCCGCCTGCGCGACTGGTCGCAGGAGATGGGGAGCTTCTCCGAGGGG
>NZ_JACADT010000787.1:0-2679 GCF_013421635.1 Streptomyces sp. UH6
CTCGTCCACGGGGGCCGCACCGGCAGGGCGCCGGGCGGCGGATCGACGGCACGGGAATGCGTCACCGCCGAGTGGGACGCCCTTGTTTGCCCAGCTCGTCCCGCTCGTATGCTCGGGGGATGACGACTTCCGCCAGCTCCGGAACGGGCCGCCCCACCGAGAACTCGATGCGTCGCGCCCTCAGGCGCGCCCGGGACGGGGTCACGCTCGACGTCGCCGAGGCGGCGGTACTGCTGCAGGCGCGCGGGGCCGACCTCGACGACCTGTGCGCCACCGCCTCACGGGTGCGGGACGCGGGCCTGGAGGCGGCCGGGCGGCCCGGCGTCATCACCTACTCCAAGAGCGTCTTCATCCCGCTCACCCGGCTGTGCCGGGACAAGTGTCACTACTGCACCTTCGTCACCGTGCCCGGCAAGCTGCGCCGGGCCGGCCACGGGATGTTCATGTCGCCCGACGAGGTGCTGGACGTCGCCCGGCGCGGCGCGGCGATGGGCTGCAAGGAGGCCCTGATCACCCTCGGCGACAAGCCGGAGGACCGCTGGCCGGAGGCCCGGGAGTGGCTGGACGCGCACGGGTACGACGACACCATCGCCTACGTCCGGGCGATCTCGATCCGGATCCTGGAGGAGACGGGTCTGCTGCCGCACCTCAACCCGGGCGTGCTGAGCTGGACGGACTTCCAGCGGCTCAAGCCGGTCGCCCCGTCGATGGGGATGATGCTGGAGACGACGGCGACCCGGCTGTGGTCCGAGCCGGGCGGGCCGCACCACGGCTCCCCCGACAAGGAGCCGGCCGTGCGGCTGCGGGTGCTGGAGGACGCGGGCCGCTCGTCGGTGCCGTTCACCAGCGGGATCCTGATCGGCATCGGCGAGACCTACGAGGAGCGCGCCGAGTCGCTGTTCGCGCTGCGGAAGGTGGCGCGGGCGTACCACTCGGTGCAGGAGCTGATCATCCAGAACTTCCGCGCCAAGCCGGACACCGCGATGCGCGGGATGCCGGACGCGGAGCTGGACGAGCTGGTCGCTGCGGTGGCGGTGGCGCGGGTGGTCATGGGCCCGTCGGCCTGCGTCCAGGCCCCGCCGAACCTGGTGGACGCCGAGTACGAGCGGCTGATCCGGGCCGGCGTCGACGACTGGGGCGGCGTCTCCCCGATCACCATCGACCACGTCAACCCCGAGCGGCCCTGGCCGAAGATCGACGAGCTGGCCGAGAAGTCCGCGGCGGCCGGTTTCGAGCTGCGTGAACGGCTGTGCGTGTACCCGGAGTTCGTCCGGCGGGGCGAGCCGTGGCTGGACCCGCGGGTGGTGCCGCACGTGCGGGCGCTGGCCGACCCGGAGACGGGGCTGGCGGTGCCGGACGCGGTGGTCGAGGGGCGTCCCTGGCAGGAGCCGGACGAGGCGTTCACCCCGTCGGGCCGGACGGACCTGCACCGGACCATCGACTCCGAGGGCCGCACGGGCGACCGGCGGGACGACTTCGACGAGGTCTACGGCGACTGGGAGTCGCTGCGGGAGGCCGCCGCGCCGGGCATGGTCCCGGAGCGGATCGACGGCGACGTGCGGGCCGCGCTGCGCACGGCGGCGGACGACCCCACCCGGCTGACGGACGAGGAGGCGCTCGCCCTCTTCCACGCCGACGGCGCGGCGCTGGACGCGCTCTGCCGGATCGCCGACGACGTCCGCAGGTCGGCGGTCGGGGACGACGTGACCTACATCGTCACGCGGAACATCAACTTCACCAACGTCTGCTACACCGGCTGCCGTTTCTGCGCGTTCGCGCAGCGCCGCACCGACGCGGACGCGTACACGCTGTCGCTGGAGCAGGTCGCCGACCGGGCCCAGCAGGCGTGGGACGTCGGCGCGGTGGAGGTCTGCATGCAGGGCGGCATCCACCCCGACCTGCCGGGCACCGCCTACTTCGACATCGCGCGGGCGGTGAAGGAACGGGTGCCCGGCATGCACGTGCACGCCTTCTCGCCGATGGAGGTCGTCAACGGCGCCACCCGGACCGGGATGTCGATCCGGGAGTGGCTGACCGCCGCCAAGGAGGCGGGCCTCGACACGATCCCCGGGACGGCCGCCGAGATCCTCGACGACGAGGTGCGGTGGGTGCTGACCAAGGGCAAGCTGCCCACGGCCACCTGGGTCGAGGTGATCACCACGGCGCACGAGCTGGGCATCCGGTCGTCGTCGACGATGATGTACGGCCACGTCGACCAGCCGCGCCACTGGCTGGGGCACCTGCGGACGCTGGCCGGCATCCAGCAGCGCACCGGAGGGTTCACGGAGTTCGTGACGCTGCCGTTCGTGCACACCAACGCGCCGGTGTACCTCGCGGGCATCGCGCGGCCGGGGCCGACGGTGCGGGACAACCGGGCGGTCACGGCGATGGCGCGGCTGCTGCTGCACCCCCACATCCCCAACATCCAGACCAGCTGGGTGAAGCTGGGCACGGAGGGCGCGGCGGAGATGCTGCGGTCGGGCGCCAACGACCTGGGCGGGACGCTGATGGAGGAGACCATCTCCCGGATGGCGGGCTCCTCCTACGGCTCCTACCGGTCGGTCGCGGACCTGGTGGCGATCGCCGACGCGGCGGGGCGGCCCTCCCGGCCGCGCAACACGCTCTACGGGGAGGTCCCCGAGGAGCGGCAGCGGGCGGCGGCCGCCTCGGACGGGCATC
>NZ_JACADT010000788.1:0-2607 GCF_013421635.1 Streptomyces sp. UH6
TGACCAGGGCGTACGCGGCGAGGCAGACGCCCACCGCCGAGGCGCAGGCGACGACCCGCCATGCCGTGCGGGTGCCGGTCCAGGCGGCGGTACGGCGGCCCAGACGCCGGGCGAGGGCGATGAGCACGGCGATCAGCGCGGCCAGCGGAAGACCCCACAGGAAGTCGCCCGCGTCCGGATCGCTCCTCGGCAGGGACGACGGCAGCGTCAGGGCTCCCACGGAGAGCCCCGTCCAGTGACCGAAACCGGTGAAGACCAGCGCTCCCGTGGCGCACGCGGTCAGGCACGGCAGCAGGAGGGCCACCAGCCGTGCGCCGCCGACACCGGCCGCCTCGACGACCATCACCGCGGCCGTGATCGGCCCGCCGAGGATGGTGGAGATGGCGGCCGTGGAGCCGGTGGTGGCCACCACCGCGTCCGCCTTGGGGTCGGGCGGGCCTTTGCGCAGGCGGGTGGAGAGCAGCGCCAGCCCGCTGCCCACCGCCATCAGCGGGGCCTCCGGCCCGAGGACCACGCCCAACGGGAGGGTGAGCAGCGCGGCCAGCACGACACCGGGCAGCTCCACCGGTCCGACGGGAGGACCACCGAGCCCGTGCACCGGCAGGTGCCCGCCACGGCCCGGCATCCGGGTCAGGATGGGCGCCAGGACCAGTCCCGCCAGCAGCAGCGTCGGCAGCGGCCACCACCAGGGCGGCCCGGTGAGCCCGAGCGCCTCGGGCAGCGACTGCCACACCCAGTGCTGGAGTTCGTGCTGGAGCGCGACGAAGAAGAAGCAGGCGAGGGCCACCGGCACGCCGAGCAGCGCGGACAGCAGGAGCAGACGCAGGTAACCGCGGCTCAGCAGGGTCTGCCGCAGCGCCGCCTCGGCGGTTCGCGCGGCGGTCGGGGCCGGTGGCGGGGCCGGGGCGGGGCCTGAGTCCGGGGGAGTGCTCACGTTCTCCTCGGGCGGGTCGCCGGGGTGAGGGGGCGTCCGGACCAGTTAACGCGGAGCGGGCCCGCCCCGCACGCCCCGTCGGCCCGGCGGGGTCACGCCCGGCGCAGCAGACGGTTCAGGGCCCGGCCGAACACGTACCGGCCCGCGAGCCGGACCGCTCCGTCCAGGAAGGACGGGAAGAACCGGAGCCGCACGTCCTCGCGCCACAGGACGCGGGCGCGGCCGCCGGGACCCGGCCGGACCTCCAGCTCGGCCCAGCCGAGCACCACCCGGCCCCGCTTCTCCAGGCGGCAGACCCCGCCCGCGTCACCGTCCCCGGGCGGGGACCAGACGGTGATCTCCATCAGGTCGAGGAAGCCGACCGGCCCCACCCCCTGCGGGCCCGCACCCGGCGGCCGTCTGCCGTCACCCGGGTGAACGGGACCACCTGCCCGTGGCGGGGCCAGTCCGTCACCCGCCGCCACGCCTCGTCCAGGGACAGCGGCACCGTGCGCTCGATCAGGAATTCGGCCATCCGCCGATCGTAGGGAACTCCGCCCGAGAGCTCGCGCATTCACCCGGACGGGTGAGCCTCGCGCATGTCCCGCCCGGCCCGGGTACTCGCGCCCGGCAGTTCCCCGCCACCGGCGAGAGGAAGGAGAGGCGTATGAGCCGCCCCAACTGGTTCGGCCGACCCCGACGCCCCTGGCGACGCGCCCTGGTCACCGGCGGCGCCGGCTTCGTCGGGTCCCATCTCTGTGCCCGCCTCGTGTCGGAGGGCACCGAGGTCGTCTGCGTGGACAACCTCTGCACCGGTTCCCGGGCCAACGTCCTGGACCTCGAGCAGGGCCCCGGCTTCACCTTCGTCCAGGGCGACGTCACCGAGCCGGGGATGCTGGCCGGCCTGCCCGGCCGGTTCGACCTGGTGCTGCACTTCGCCTGCCCCGCCTCGCCCGCCGACTACCTCCGGCTGCCGCTGCAGACCCTGGACGTCGGTTCCACCGGCACCCGCCATGCCCTGGAGCGGGCGGGCGTCGACGAGGCGCGGTTCGTCCTCGCGTCGACCTCCGAGGTGTACGGCGACCCGCTGGAGCACCCGCAGCGCGAGGGCTACTGGGGCAACGTCAACCCGATCGGGCCGCGCAGCGTCTACGACGAGTCCAAGCGGTTCGCCGAGGCGCTGACCACCGCCCACCGCCAGGTGAACAGGACCGACGCCGCGATCGTGCGGATCTTCAACACCTACGGGCCGCGGATGCGCACCGGCGACGGGCGCGCGGTGCCCACCTTCATCTCCCAGGCCCTGGACGGCATGCCGCTCACGGTGGCCGGGGACGGCGGCCAGACCCGCTCCCTGTGCTACGTGGACGACACCGTCGAGGGCGTGCTCGCCCTGGCGCAGTCCGGCGAGGCCGGGCCGGTCAACATCGGCGGCTCGGAGGAGATCACCATGCTGGAGCTGGCCCGCCGGGTGATCGAACTGACCGGCTCCGGCTCGCGGATCCGGTTCGTCGACCGCCCGGTGGACGACCCCGGCCGGCGCCGTCCCGACACCACGCTGGCCCGCGAACGCCTCGGCTGGCAGCCGCGGACCAGCTGGACCGACGGGCTGACCGAGACCATCGGCTGGTTCTCCCGCACCGCCCAGGCCGCCTGACGCCACCGCCCTCGTCCCCCCGACGGACCCCCGCGGG
>NZ_JACADT010000789.1:0-2676 GCF_013421635.1 Streptomyces sp. UH6
CCACGTCGCCCAGGAGCAGCCATCCGATGCCCGGCACCCGGCCGAGCCAGCCGACCAGCGGCGTCAGCACCGCCATGGCGACCGGCGAGAGCAGCAGGGCCACCGCGGTGCCCAGCGCGAAGCCGCCCGCCACGTCCGTCGGGTAGTGGACGCCCATGTAGACGCGCGACAGCCCGGCCAGCAGCGCCAGCACGATCGCCACCACGCCGAACTTCCGGTGGGCGAGGAAGAGCGCGACCGCCATGGCCATGGCCAGCGTCGCGTGGTCGCTCACGAAGGAGTAGTCGTCCTTGCCCTCGACCAGCACCTCGAGGCCGCGGTGGGTCAGGAAGGGCCGGGGCCGCTCCACGAACCCGCGGATGGGTATGTTCACGATGACCGCGACCAGCGCGGCCACCGGCATCCAGGCGATCGCGGCCACCGAGGCGACCACCGACCCGCGGTCGGCGACGCCCTCCCGGCCGAACCGCCGGACGCGTATCAGGCACCACAGCCCCATCACCACGATGGCGAGCGGCAGCCCGTACTCCCCGACGTACTCCATGGTCCGGTCGAACCAGGTAGGGGCCGCCTCGGCCAGGCCGTTTATCTCGAAGAGCAGGCCGACATCGGGATTCGACCCGGATTCGGCGAGTCCAGCCATCGTGCAGTCGGCCCCTTCATCTGTGCCTCCGGAACGCACACGCGTCCCTTGCGCGTGCGCGCCGCTTGTCCACCCCCGTGGTGCGACGTGGGTCCCGTGCGGTTCCCGTACATCACCAGGAACGCACGACCCTCGCTCAAGGGTTCCATTTCCCGGCGAAAGATCACCGAGACGTTACCCAAGAGCAACTCATCCGTGCAGCTCAGGGCAGAGCTTCACGTGGCGCACACGCATCCCCGCGTGACGCACACCATCCCTCCGCCGTCACGCCGCGTTCGGCAGCGCCGCCGCACCCTCGGCGGTGACCCTGGTCGCCCCGAAGTACTTCGGGGTGTCCACCGGGTCGAAGCGGATCACCGCGCCGGTGAAGGGCGCGTCGATCATGTAACCGCCACCGACATAGATCCCTACGTGATCAATCGCCCGGGAATTGGTGGGGTCGTCCGAAAAGAATACGAGATCACCCGGAAGAAGTTCATCCCTCGAAGGATGCGGTCCCGCGTTGTACTGATCGTTCGCCACCCGCGGCAGCTCGATCCCCACGCTCTCGTACGCCGCCTTGGTCAGCCCCGAGCAGTCGAACCGGCCGCCCTGGTCCGCGGTGCCGTTGCCGCCCCACAGGTAGGGCGTGCCCAGCTTGTCCTGCGCGTACATGATCGCGCCGGCCGCCTGCCTGCTCGGCTCCAGCCGCGCCTTCGGCTTGGCGAACGACTTCTCCAGCGCCCGGATCCGCTTCACGTAGTTCTGCGTCTCGGTGATCGCCGGCACACCACCGGACCTGATCACGCGGTAGGCGCCGGCGTTGTACGCGGCCAGCATGTTGTTCGTCCGGTCACCCGGCACGTCGTCCACGTACTTCGCCAGCTCGCAGTCGTAGGAGGCAGCCGACGGGATGGCGTCCTTCGGGTCCCAGATGTCCCGGTCGCCGTCGCGGTCCCCGTCGATCCCGTGGGTGGCCCAGGTGCTCGGGATGAACTGCGCGATGCCCCGGGCGTCGGCGTGGCTCACCACGTCGGCGTCCCAGCCGCTCTCCTGGTACAGCTGGGCGGCCAGCAGGGCGGGGTTGATTTCCGGACAGAGATTTCCCCAGTCCCGCACCAGCTTCACGTACTGGGCCGGAACCGACCCCTCCACGACGTCCACGGCGCCCTGTGTCGCACCCCTCACCAGGTTGCCGGCGACGACGTACACGCCGATCACCAGCAGCATGACGAAGCCCATGACGGCCCCGACGACCGCCCCTCCGGTCAGCCACACCTTCCGCACGTTCTCAGCCCTCCCCCACGAGGTGACCCGGCCGGCGACTCGCCGGTCCTTCTCCTTCCCACGGCCATCCCCCGCCTACTCCGCGACGGTGAAGCCGTCGCAGACGACGGTGCGGTAGTCCTTCGGTCCCGTCACGTGCAGGAACATGACGGTCCAGTCGCCGGGATCGTCCCGCAGTGGTCTGGCGGCGGTCCGGCTCTGCCCCTGGACCTCCGTGCCGAAGTCGTCGGGGTAGACGAACTCCACCCACGGCGTGTCCGACGAGCCCTTGCCGGGCTTGAGATCCACGACCTCGCTCGCGTGCCCCAGCGCGCGGTTCTCGACCAGCCCGAGACCGGAGGCCTCGGCCTCCGCCACCGACTGGTCGTGGGGAGGCTTCACCACGGCGACCGCGTAGTAGTGGTCCCCCGGCGGATCGTCGGGGTACTTCAGGCGCATGCCGATCCTGGCCTTGCCGGACGCGACGTCCGCCGGATCGCGCGGCACCGCGAACTGGAAGTTCTGCTCGACCTCCTCGCTCGGGATGTTGCACCGCCCGCCCGCCCACTCGTCGTCAGGGTCCGCGCTCCAGTACGTCACATTGGGAGCGGTCTGCTCGATGTGCGTCGGCGGCTCCGGCGCGGTGTCGCTCCCGCCACCGCCGCCCACGGGGGAGGCGGAGGCCTTGGCGTCGGGCCCGGCGGTGCCGCCGCTCGCCGCCCGCTCCTTCTTCCCCCCGTCCTCCCCGCCGTCCGGTATCGCCACCAGCACGCCTCCGGTGACCGCCG
>NZ_JACADT010000079.1:0-11692 GCF_013421635.1 Streptomyces sp. UH6
GCCGGCGGCGAAGCCGCCCCCGCGCTCGATCCGGTCCAGCCGCGCCATCAGCGACCGCTCGTCCCCGTACGCGGCCGGCAGCAGCACCCGGGCGCAGATCAGCTCGAGCTGCAGCCGGGGCGAGGCCGTGCCCCGCATCTCGGTGAGGCCCTCGTTGACGATGTCGGCCGCCCGGCTCAGCTCGGCCGGGCCGAACACCGAGGCCTGGGCGCCCATCCGTTCCAGCACGTCGGCGGGGGCGTCGATCAGTCCCTTGTCCGCAGCGTCCGGCACCGCGGCCAGGATCACCAGGTCGCGCAGCCGCTCCAGCAGGTCCGCGACGAAGCGCCGCGGGTCGTTGCCGCCCTCGATGACCTGGTCGACCACCTCGAAGGCCGCCGCGCCGTCCCCGGTGGCGAAGGCCTCGACCACGGAGTCCAGCAGCGAACCGTCGGTGTAGCCGAGCAGCGAGGTGGCCATGGCGTACGTCACGCCCTCCTCGCCGGCGCCGGCGAGGAGCTGGTCCATCACCGACATCGAGTCACGCACCGAACCGGCGCCCGCGCGCACCACCAGCGGCAGCACGCCCTCCTCCACCGGGATCCGCTCCCGGCCACAGACGTCGCCGAGGTACTCCCGCAGCGTGCCGGGCGGGACCAGCCGGAAGGGATAGTGGTGCGTCCGGGAGCGGATGGTGCCGATGACCTTCTCCGGCTCCGTGGTCGCGAAGATGAACTTGAGGTGCTCCGGAGGCTCCTCGACCACCTTCAGCAGGGCGTTGAAGCCCTGCGGGGTGACCATGTGCGCCTCGTCGATGATGTAGATCTTGTAGCGGCTCGACGCCGGGCCGAAGAACGCCTTCTCCCGCAGCTCACGGGCGTCGTCCACACCACCGTGCGAGGCGGCGTCGATCTCGATGACGTCGATGGAGCCCGGGCCGTTGCGCGCCAGGTCACGGCAGGACTGGCACTCGCCGCACGGGGTCGGCGTCGGGCCCTGCTCGCAGTTCAGGCAGCGGGCCAGGATGCGGGCGCTGGTCGTCTTGCCGCAGCCGCGCGGACCGCTGAACAGGTACGCGTGATTGACCCGGTTGTTCCGCAGCGCCTGCTGCAGCGGGTCGGTGACATGCTCCTGCCCGATGACCTCGGCGAAGGACTCGGGGCGGTAGCGGCGGTACAGCGCGAGAGACGACACGCATACGAGGTTATAGGCGAGCGCCGACATACCGGAGAGCCTGTGGACAGCCCCACAGCGACCCGCCGGGAGACCCGGGAACGCAAGCGCCCCCCACGCACCCGCCAGAGCCGACCTACCCTTGCTGCCTTCCGGCCCTGGGGGGTTTCAGTCAGATAGCGCCACGTGAGGGGCTCCGCACAGAGTACCCGATCCGACCGGGGAGAACGAGTTCGCGAGCACCCTTCGGAGTCATGTAATGTTCTTCCCGGAGGATTCGCCTAGAGGCCTAGGGCGCACGCTTGGAAAGCGTGTTGGGGGCAACCCCTCACGAGTTCGAATCTCGTATCCTCCGCAGCCGCCTGACCAGGCGAAACGAGAACCCCGGACCGCTCAGCGGCCGGGGTTCTCGGCATGCTCTGGTCTCAGTTCTGGTCTCATTTAATTCCGACATAAGGCATTTTTCCCCGCCTCGCTCTGCCGCTGACGGGTCGACCGACGGGGCAACGCCTTCACTCACAAGCGGCTTCCTGCCGCCGCAGGACGCGGGTGTCCCTCGCCGTGCGCCATTCTGGAGCGTGTGCAGGACCGGTTGCGGTCGAAGAACAACGGCGTCGCCTTGGTGCGGTGCCCCATCGGTAAGCCCAGCGGATCAATTCTGACCTCGTGGCTGAGTGGTCTGGAAGTCGGTCGACTTGAGCGAGTCCTGGCGACTCGCCCGGATGCCGTGTCCCCACCGGAGCCACGATCGTTCGGCGAACTCGCGGACCGCCTTCAGCGCCCGGCGTCGGTGGCACCGGTGCTGGCGGAGCTCGCGCTGCCACAGTTGCAGGTGGCTGAAGCGCTGGCGGCACGGGGACCCGTTCCACGCGCCGTTCTGGCCGACCTGCTGGACGTGACCGAACCGGAGACCGATCGCGGGCTGGACACGACCCTGGAGACACTGGCCGATCACGCGCTCGTCTGGCCGGACGGCCAAGGGATGCTCCACATGGCGGCGCCGTTGCGGCAAGCGTGGGATGCGCCGTTGGGGCTGGACGCGCCGCTCGCCCGGCTACTGGCGGACACGACCTCCGAGGAACTGAGACGCATGCTGGTGGCCCTGGGCATCCCAGCTCCCGGCACCACCAAGAAAGATCGGCTGGCCACGCTGCTGGAACACCACAGCGATGCGGAGCGGGTGGCCGCCTTGGTCGCTTCAGCGCCTGCGGCCACCCGGAAACTGCTGGAGCGGCGAGCCCGTCACCAGCGTGAACAGAACCAGGAACAGACAGAGTTCCTCATACTCGGGGCCCCACGGGCCGACTCCGAACCGGGTGCACGATGGGCTCTGGAGCGAGGTCTCCTGGTCCAGGACCGGTACTCCGGGTACCGACCCACACGCATGCCGGCCGAGGTGACGCTCGCACTGCGAGGGGCCGACTGGCACGCCCCGTTCGAGCCGTGCCCGCCCACCGTGCAGACGGTGTCCGTCACCGAGGCGGAGGTGGATCGGGAGGCGGCGGCAGCCGCCACGGCGTTCGCCACCCACGCCGCCTCGGTCCTGGCGGCGTGCGCCGCGTCTCCCCCGGCCCGTCTGAAGTCCGGCGGTGTCGGGGCGCGTGAGCTGTCCCGGATCAGCAAGGCCACACAGTGCGATGAGATCGTCGTACGCCTCGTCCTGGAGACGGCGTACGACGCCGGGCTGCTGGCCCGGGACGGTGACGGGGTCGCGGCGACGGAAGGCTACGACGCCTGGGCGGAGCGGGAACCGGCGGAGCAGCTCACCACCCTTCTCCAGGCGTGGCGTACGCTGCCGGCGACCCCGACCCAGGCCCGCGACGGAGACGGCAAGGCGCTGCCCGCACTCGCCGGAGCACCACCCTGTGGCGGCTGTGCGCGGGCCCGGGACGGGCTACTCGCCGCGGCGGCGGCGCTCCCGGCGGACCAGGGGGTGCGGAGCCCTGTGGAACTGGGGCCGCTCATCGCCTGGCACCGTCCGTTCACCCACAAACTCCCGCAGGACGCGACGCCCTTCGCCTCCGTGGTCCGCGAAGCAGAACTGCTCGGTGTGATTGCCCGCGGCTCCCTGTCCCGCATCGGTGCCGCCCTCCAGGCCGATGACGGCGAAGCACTGGCCGCGGCCAGTCGGCGGCTGCTGCCGACAGCCACCAGCACGGCCCGCTTCGGCGCGGACCTCACCGCCGTCGTCACGGGCACACCGTCAGCCCGCCTGGCTGCCCTGCTGAACGCCGTCGCAGACCGGGAATCCGTCGGCACGGCATCCGTGTGGCGGTTCAGCCCGGGCACCATCCGCAGCGCCCTGGACACCGGCCGTACACCGGACGCCATCACCGCCGACCTGGCCGACGTCGCCGTCGGCGCCCTCCCCCAGCCGCTGTCGTATCTGATCCACGACACCGCGCGCGCTCACGGCCATGTGCGCATCGCCCCCGCGGCCTGCGTGATCCACGGCGAGGAACCCGCCCTCCTCGCCGAACTCGCCGCCCACCGCAAGCTCACCGGACTCGGTCTGCGGCAGCTGGCACCGACCGTGCTGGTCTGCCGGACTCCGCTCGACAAGACCCTCGCCGCGCTCCGGGCCGCCGGCTACGCCCCCCTCGCCGAGAAAGCCGACGGAACCGTACGCGTCGAGAAGGCCCAGCGCCGACGTGCCTCCGCCCCGGCTCCGACCCCACTCCCCGGCCAACGTTCGCGGTCTGCGCCGATGGAGACCCCGGTGGACGTCGGCCTGAGCGCCCTGGCCGCCAGGCTGCGGGACGCCCCGCCGTCACTTCCGGATCCCGACCCGTTCGGCACCGGGGTCCCCTACGGCACGGACACCGAGGAGATCGTCGCCGGGTACGCGGAGAACCTGACGTACAGCGATGTCCGCCAGCTCGCCCACGCCGTCGACGCCGCCACGGCCGTCACGGTCGAGTACGTCGCCGCCTCGGGCAACCGGACCGTACGTACGCTCAGCGAGCTCGATCTCGACCCGCCCTATCTGCACGCCTGGTGCCATCTGCGCGAGGACGAACGGGTCTTCACCCTCTCCCGCGTCCTCGCCGTCATGCCCGCGTAGCCCTCCACACGTCCCATTGGCCCACCCGTGCACGGATCAGTGTGCGACCGGCCGCCACTACGATCGCCCGTCATGGACCGGGTCGAGCGCACCGCACAACTGAGGCAGTGGACGAGGAATGGGGTGCGGGCCTCGCACAAGCCGTTGCTGTTCCTGTACGCGCTCAGCCGGTTCCAGCGGGACGCCGACGGCGAGCTGCGGTACAGCGCGGTGGAGCAGGACCTGCGGCGGCTGCTCGCCGAGTACGGGCCCGGCAACCGGACGACGCCCGCTTATCCCTTCCATCACCTGGTGATGACGGGGTGTGGGAGGTGCGCACCGAGCGTGGGACGGGCAGCCCCGGGACCGGGGTCAGGGAGCTGCGGGCGACCGGGGCCGCGGGACGGCTGACGCCTCAGCTGCGGGCAGCGCTGCGGCGGGAGCCGTCCCTGCTCGGCCGGATGACGCGGGTGCTGCTCGATCTGCACTTCCCGCCCTCCCTCCACGGCGAGCTGTGCGAAGCCGTCGGCCTGGAGCTGGAGGATGCCGAGACCGGACGGCTCTCGGCCGCGCGCAGGCAGCGGGACCGGCGGATGCGGGAGATCGTCCTGACGGCGTACGAGTACCAGTGCGCCTTCTGCGGGTACGACGGCAGGATCGGCACGGTGCCGGTCGGGCTGGAGGCCGCCCACATGCGCTGGTGGGCGTTCGACGGACCGGACGAATCGACAACGGGCTGTGCCTGTGCTCGCTGCACCACAAGCTTCTCGACAAGGGTGTTCTCGGCATCGGCGACGGCCATCGCATCCTGGTCTCGCAGAGCTTCGTCGGCCGCAGTACCGCCGCCCGCGAGCACGTCATCACGCTCGCCGGCCGTCCGGTCATAGGGCCCCAGCCGGGCGTCCGCCCCATCGCCGCGGCCTACCGCTCCTGGCACACGAGCCAGGTCTTCCAGGGCAGCCCACGCCCCGCCGTGACCATCTGATCGCCGAATCGGTGGTCACATGAACGCACTGGCACGGAGCGCGACACCAAGAGTGTGGTCTCTTGTACGGCGATGCATGGGTCGCGGAATTCGCCTCGAAAGCTGCACACGCGCCTGTTGCGCCTCACCGCACCGAACAAGGAGTCGTCCTGCCGCGCTACGTTCGACCCGGTCCGGTAGCCGGCCTCACGCATCCGGACGTGCAGACGGCGTCGACTACACGGCAACGAGACGCACGCGGTCTCCGCAGAGCTTCGCCATGTCGTCCATGTCCGAGGTGAGCATGACGACGGGGCGTCGTTGTCGCAGCGCCATCTCGGCCACGGCGGCATCGATGGCGTACTTGTGGCCATGAAGGCCAGCGTTGATCAGCATGGCGGAGGCCGCCTTGGCCTCCTCGTCACCGACGGGCACGATCCGCACGCCGGACAGGACCCAGGCAAGCCGCGCCTTCTCCGTCCGGCGGTGCACTGCTTCGATGATGGTGAGCGCGCTGATGACCACCTCCATGCCCCGCTTGCGAGCTTCCGCGACCAGGGCGACAACGGGCTCATGATCACCGACGAACTTGGAAAGGCCCTCACAGTCGAGAACGAGGGTGCCTTCATGGCTCAGCTTGCGGCGGGCCACTGCCCCTCCTCGGCGAACACTTCGTCGAAGACCCCCCGTGCCCGCTCCTGTTCGTGCTCGGAGATCACCCCTTGGCGGCGCTCGTAGTCGGCAAGGTACTCATCCAGAATCTGGCCGCGCAGCTCTCGCTCCACCGCTTCGGTGATGAACGCGGAGAACTCACGCTTGCCGACTCGTCGACGGATCGCCTCCGCCGTCCCTTCGGGGAGGGAGAGGCTGACCCTGGTGGCCGGCCCTTCGCCGACGTTGTAGGGAATCTCACTCATAAGGTCGACATTATCAAATGAGTAGGAATTCTGGCCGCGCGGTCGGCTCCTACCCGTCCGGGCAGGTTTCAGGGAGACCCCGGAGATCCGGAAGGCTCCGTCAGAGCTACAGCTCGGTGGACGCGCACGCGTCGCGTGACCATGCGTCCGCCCGGCCGTCGAGGCCCGCGAGAACCACGCAGGTCAGGGCCGGAGTCACGGGCTGCTCGACTGCGTAACGCTCTGCGTCAGTTGACTCACGATGTCCAGCACGCCCTGTCCGAAGCTCGTCGGAGCAACCAGCACTCCGAACGCCAGCACCACGATCACGGTCACCTTCTCGTCCAACCGGCTGCGGGCCTCGGTCCGCCGAGCGATGCCAGGTCGGTCATCGGCGGTTCTCTGCGTCACGTCTGCTCCTTCAGGACGGCCAGGACGAGTGGGGAGGCCGTTTCGCCGGGGATGATCCGCCAGCCGGGTGGAAACGCACGACTGGCCTTGAGGTGGGCCGAGTGACTCGACACCATGCGATGGTCGTCCCGCCGTGAGTTCGGAGTGCTCATGCACGGTCGTGCCGTAGCAGTTGCCCTGACCCTGGCCGCAATGGCCGCCACTGTGGCAGCGACCCCGACGCCCTCGGGCCCACCAGGTGCGAGTGACGTCGGCGTGTTCACCACCATGGCGGATCATGTCCATGTGTCGCGCTCGTCGGGTCTGCCTGAAGCCTCAGCGCATGGGTGGTGGGTGGGGCGGTCCGGACATGCTGCCAAACCCGGCGTGAGGGCCGTCGTGACAATCTGGCTGCAGGCCCAAAACTCACATGGCCAGTGGAAGCAAGTAGCAAAGGGCAGCAAGAAGGTGCTCTCAGGCGGCGGGAGCGGCAAGCGCGCAACGGCCAGGAGGGCATGCCGGGGAGCCCGCACGGCATGGCGCAGCGTGATCGACGTGGACGTTCTCGGCGGAGCCGATTCGCCACGGAAACTGACCACTGCGACACAGAACCTTCCTTGTGGCGCGGGGATCTGAGGGCTGGATCGGCCCTGGCGGTGCCACGGCAGATGTTCCGCCCGAAGAGTTGCTCGTGGCCCTGTACGGACGGCATGTGCCGCACCCTTGGCTGCCGGAGCCGACCGAGGACCTGTATTCGCTGGCATTCAAGCAAGCCGCGGCCTACGGCTGGTCTTTTCCCCTGAGCTCCGACCAGCCGCCCCCTGAAGGGCAGCGCTGGGCACAGCACGAGGCCGGTGGCGCAGTCCCCGCCACTTCGGCAGGCACAGGCGAACTGGCCTGGCTCCAGGCAGCGGTCCTCTCGTTGCCCGGCCAGTCGCTGCCCATCGTGCCCATGGCCGACATCCTGCTGCGCGCTCTCGGCAGGCTCGGGACCACCGTCGCGACAGGGCTCCACGTTCTCGTCCCGCTCGCATGCGATGCACCGCCTCCCGCCGGCCCCAGCTACGGCACGCTTCTGCACGCCGATGTCCTGGCTCTCGCCGATCCGGGCGCGGAGACCGACGTCATCGTGACCCTCGCTCTTCCGAACCCCGACGCAGACATCGACGCACTCTCGGCCATCAGGCAATGGGCACCGAGCGGGTCGCAAGCCCTGCTTGGGGTGGTGCCCCACGCGGCCGGTGCCAGCCTCACGCCGACGGCCCGGTCGCGCGCCCTTGGGTATGGACTCACACCCACCATGTCCTGCCGTATGCGCCTGACCGAGTGGTCCCTCGAAGCCGCCGCGTGGCTCACCACGCACCTGGCCGAGTCCCTCCGTCATGCGCATGTAGGAGAGTTGGCCCTGATCGAAGTGATCAAGGAGTGCGAGTAGCGTCTTCACGGTCGGCCGGTTCCACTCTGGCCGACCGTGCCCCTGGTCTCAGTTCTGGTCTCATTCAGTCCCGTCCACGCCCGTCCGAGCGAGGCCATCGTGAGGGCACTGCCGCAGGTCAGGACGGCCCCGGTGCCCCCCGAACCCCCGGACGAACATTTGGAAAGCGTGTTGGGGGCAACCCCTCACGAGTTCGAATCTCGTATCCTCCGCCAGTGCCTCACCGGGCACGATGTCGAAGGGCCCCGCTGCTTGCAGCGGGGCCCTTCGACGTTGTTCTCACGCCTCGTTGTCCTGGTCTTTGTCCACAGCGAGGTTTTCGGGAACTCCCCAGATGGCCCGCTCGATCTGCCGATTGGCTGCAGGAGGAACACGGCTCCGTCACCGGCGACGAGCGCGCCGCCGTCTTCGCGGAGCTGGACGAGCTCGACGCCGAGCACCTCCGGCGTCGTGGCACCGGCGGTCATCAGGCCGGAGAGGCCGCGTGAGCAAACGGAACACGGCAGCGCGACAGAAGCCGGCCCGTGTCTTCGTCCTGGACTCCGAAGCGCTCTCCCTGGCCGTACAGGGCGACCGAGCAATGCTTGCCGCTGGGCCCTGAGCCGGCGCGGGCTCTCGTGCAGCAGCCGGGCGACGCCGGTGGAGGTGGCCCCGTCCGCAGGCAGGCGGACGAGCAACTGCTGGGATTCCGCGGACAGTTCGAGTGTCTCGCAGGTGAACCGCAGCTCCTGACCCGACGGGTGGTGGAGACGCAGGACGCCGCATGTAGGGACCAGGTGACGGTTCAGGGCCCGGTGAACTCCGCCCCGGCGAGGGGAGCGAGTTCCGCGCCGAATCACTCGGCGCTCTCGACGGACGGCCCGGACCACAGGGCGAAGGCCTGCTCGTCGGCGACGCCGTCCCAGTCGGCGAAGAAGGTCGCTCGACCAGTTCCGGTGGCGGTCGCACGCGCTGCGGTCGGCGCGCGACGCCGTTCCCTGTCCGGCCTGAGACGGGGGAAGGGCCGCACGGCCGGTGGGCGGAGGCGGCGGGCGCGGGGAGGGGCGGATGATCGGATCGGACCGCAGCGATCGGGTGCGGGAGGCGCGGCCCCTGCGAGGGTCGTAGGCGGAAGGAGGCCTCGTGATCTCGGCACTCAACAAGCTGGTCGACCTGGTCGAGGAGCACCTCGCGGACGAACTCGACGTCGACGCGCTGGCCCGGGAGCTCGGCACCACCGGGTACCACCTGCGGCGGATGTTCTCGTCGCTCGCCGGAATGCCGCTGTCGGAGTACGTGCGGCGGCGCCGCATGACGGTCGCCGCGGCCGACGTCGTCCGGGGCGAGCAGGACCTGCTGGGCATCGCCGTCCGGCACGGCTACGGCTCGGCCGAGGCGTTCGGCCGGGCGTTCCGGGCGGTGCACGGCGCGGCCCCCGGTGAGGTACGCCGCGACGGAGGCCCCCTTCGCACACAACCACAGCTCAGGTTCCGCCTGACCGTCGAAGGGAGCACCCCCATGGACACCCGCCTCACCGACCGCCCCGCGTTCCGGCTGGCCGGCCACGCCGCCCGGGTCCCGCTCATCCACCAGGGCGTCAACCCGCACATCCAGCGCCACATCGCCTCGCTGCCGATGGAGGAGCACGGCCGCCTGAAGGCCCTCTCCGCCACCGAGCCGGAGGGCCTGCTGCAGGTCACCGACGACGTCTCGCCCGACGCCGCGGAAGGCAGCGAACTGACCTACCTGCACGGGGTCGCCGTGCCGGAGGGCACGGACGTCCCGGACGACCTCGACGTCATCGACGTGCCGAGCGGCCGGTGGGTGGTCTTCCGCAGCTCCGGGCCGTATCCGCAGGCCCTTCAGGAGACCTGGGCGGCCACCGCGACCGACTGGTTCCCGTCCAACCCCTGGCGGCTGCGGCCGGGGCCCTCGATCGTCGCCGTCCTGGAGCGGGCGGACGACTTCTCCACCGCCACGTGCGAGCTGTGGATGCCGGTCGAGCCCGCCTGACGGACCGGCGGCACGGGGACCGGGTGCCCGGGAGGCCGGACCCCGGGGAGCCGGGTTGCCCGGTGAGCCGGGGTTGCCCGGTGAGCCGGGGTTGCCCGGGGGACCGGGGTTGCCCGGGGGACAGGGTGCCCGGGGGACAGGGTGCCCGGGGGAGGCCGACTGCCTGGGGGCGGGGCCGGAGGCCGGAGGGCCGGGGCCCGGGTGCACGAGGGCCCGGGGGCACGAGGGCCCGGGGGCCGCATGCCCGGTGAGCTGGGCATCCTCTACAACCATCGGGTGGGGGCGCATGTCATAAGGGCGGTACGCACCACGCGCCCCCACGGACATAGGAGCCCCCTTGCGCCCCACCCGCACCGCCGTCGCCGTGACGGTCGTCGCCGCGGCACTCACCGGCCCGCTGCTCGTCTCCGCCCCGGTCGCGGCGGCACCCGCCAAGCTGGCCGACGACTTCAACGGCGACGGTTACCGTGACCTCGTCCTGGCAGGCGGCTCCTACGGCCAGGACAGCCGGGTCACGGTCGTCTACGGCACCTCGACGGGCCCGGGCACCCGGGTCCAGACGATCCACCAGGCGTCGGCCGGCATCCCCGGCGCCGTGGAGGCGGGGGACGGCTGGGGCGACAGCGTCACCACCGCCGACCTCGACCGGGACGGCTACGCGGACCTGGTGGTCGCGTCGCCGGGCGAGAAGGTCGGCGACGTGGAGCTGGCCGGCGGCCTCACCGTCGTCTGGGGCGGCTCCGGCGGCCTCGGCTCCGGCACCGTCTTCCACTCGCCGATCGCCCCGGAGTACCCGAACTCCGGTGACTCCTTCGGCGAGCAGGTGGTGACGGGCGACTTCGACGGCGACGGGGACGCCGACCTGGCCGCGGTCAGCAACAGCACGGCGGGCGTCGTCCTGCTCAAGGGTCCCTTCACCCGGGCCGGCGGGCACGGCGGCTTCCAGTCGCTGGGCGGGAGCTACGGCTACCTGCACGCCTGGCGGCTGGCGGCCGGCGCGGTGGACTCCACCGGCGCCACCGACCTGTACGTCGTGGGCATGGACCTCACGGCCTCCGACGTCAACCTGCGGGCCTTCTACCACCGCGGCGGCAGCGGCTTCGCCACCCGCGCGGCCACGGTCACGGTCCCCGACGCCACTCCGGAGCACGGTCCCGGCCCCATCAGCGCCGCGATCGGCGACTTCGACAAGGACGGCTTCGGCGACCTGGCCGTCGGCCGGGGCGGTGAGACGAACGACGACAACGCCGGTTACGTGGCCGTGCAGTACGGCGGCCCGAGCGGCCCGGACACCGCGCGCAAGCCGGTGAAGTTCACCCAGGACACGGCGGGCCTGCCCGGCGCCAGGGAGAGCGACGACCTGTTCGGCTACGCGGTGGCGGCCGGGGACGTCAACGGCGACGGATACGCCGACCTCGCCGTCGGAACCCCCGGGGAGGACCTGGCGGACAAGCGGGACGGCGGCGCGGTCACCGTGCTGCTCGGCCGGGCCGGCGGCCTCTCCGGCACCGGGGCGAAGGCGTACGACCAGAGCACCTCCGGCGTGGCGGGCTCGATCGAGACCGACGACAACTTCGGCGCCGACCTCAAGCTCACCGACTACACCCGCGACGGCCGCGCCGACCTGATGGTGGGCACGGACGACTGGGCGGGCGAGACCCTCGGCATGGCACACCTGCTGAAGGGCTCCGCCACCGGCATCACCGGCACCGGTTCGAAGTCGTTCACGGTGGGCTCCCTCGGCCTGTCCTTCGACGACCTCGGCACCCGTTTCTCCGTCTGAGGAGCGCGGCGCGGCTGCGGCGCCGGGTCGTCCCGGG
>NZ_JACADT010000790.1:0-2675 GCF_013421635.1 Streptomyces sp. UH6
CTGTGGCGCGTGTCACAGCGACTTCGTGTCACGAACGGGCGCGCGGCTTCCATCCCCTGGTCGTCAGCAGTGGGAGAAGGAAGGCGAAGCGATGAGCGCACGGCACGAGAACGGCACGGCGACCACCACCCCGCACCGCGTGGTGGTCCTGGGCGCGGGTTACGCGGGCATGGCCGCGGCCGTCCAGCTCGCGGCCCGGGTCGGGCGGCGGGACGACGTGCGGGTGACCCTGGTGAACGCGCAGGAGCGGTTCACCGAGCGGATGCGGCTGCACATGACGGCGACCGGGCAGCGGCTCGCCGGGCCGAGCATCCCGGAGCTGCTGGAGGGGACGTGCGCCCGGTTCGTGCGCGGCTGGGTGACGGCGGTGGACGCGGACGCCCGGACGGTGCGGGTCGACGACGACCGGGTGCTGCCCTACGACACGCTGGTGTACGGCCTGGGCGGCGTGACCGACACGACCGCGGTGCCGGGCGTCGACGACCACGCGTACACCCTCGACGGACCCGAGGACGCCGAGGCGCTGGCCGGCCGGCTGGCGCGGCTCGGCAGCGGCACGGTGGTGGTGGCCGGCAGCGGGCTGACCGGTGTGGAGTCGGCCGCGGAGATCGCCGAGCGGCACCCGGAGCTGACGGTCGTCCTGCTGGGCCGGGAGGAACCCGGTGCGGCCATGAACCCGAAGGCCAGGGCGCACCTCCTGTCGGCGCTCGAACGCCTCGGCGTCGAGGTGCGCGGCGGCGTCACGGTGGAGAAGGTGCTGCCCGGGTCGGTCGAGGCGGCGGGCGGGGAGAGCATCGCCGCCGATGTCGTCCTGTGGACGAGCGGAACGCGGGCGGCCCCGCTCGCGGCGGCGGCCGGACTGGCCGTCGACGAGCGCGGCCGCGTTGTCACCGACTCCGCGCTGCGTTCGGTGTCGCATCCCGACGTGTACGCGGTCGGCGACGCCGCGGCGATCCGCCAGGGCTACGGCGTCATGCACGGCACCTGCCAGGGCGGGATGCCGACCGGCGTGCACGCCGCGGTCTGCGTCCTGCGCGCGCTGAAGGGCAAGCGGCCCAAGCCTTTCCGCTTCGGCTACTACCACACGCCGGTGAGCCTGGGCCGGCACGACGCGGTCGTCCAGTTCACCCGCCCCGACGACAGCCCGCGACGCGTCCACCTGACCGGCCGGGCGGCGGTCCGGTACAAGGAGACGGTCACCGCCTCGCCGTGGGCGACCTTCGGCCGGATGAAGAGGATGCCGTCCTCGGGCGCGTTCTGGCCGCGCGGCGGTCGCTTCACCCGCGTCGCCGGGGGCGCCCGGTGAGCGCGGGCCGGCAGGTCTTCCACGACTACCGCAGGCTGCTGTTCTCCGTGGCCTACCGCGTCCTCGGCTCCGCGGCCGACGCCGAGGACGCGGTGCAGGACGCCTGGATCAAGTGGTCGTCGGCCGACCGCGCCCAGGTCGCCGACCCCAAGGCGTACTTGACGCGGATCGTGACCAACCTGGCGCTGGAACGCCTGCGGTCCACCACCCGCAGGCGCGAGACGTACGTCGGTCCGTGGCTGCCCGAGCCCATCCTCACCGGCGGCGACACCGCCGACGCCGTCACGGACGCCGAGACGGTGTCGATGGCGATGCTGGTGGTGCTGGAGACGCTGAGCCCGCTGGAGCGCGCGGTGTTCGTGCTGAAGGAGGTCTTCGGCTTCAGCCACGCCGAGATCGCGGAGGCGGTGGAACGGTCCGAGGCGGCCGTACGGCAGGCGGCGCACCGGGCCCGTGAGCACGTGCGGGCCCGCAGGCCCCGGTTCTCCGCCGACCGTTCCCGGCAGCGCGAGGTCACCGAGCGGTTCTTCGCCGCGGCGACCGGGGGCGACATCAACTCCCTGATGGAGCTGCTGTCCCCGGACGTCACCCTGTGGACCGACGGCGGCGGAAAGGTCCGGCAGGCGCTCAGGCCGGTCGTGGGGGCGCGGACGGTGGCCTCGTGGTTCGCGGCCGTCGGCACGGTCACCTACCAGGGCGTCCGGCCCGCCGACATGCGCGCCGAGCTCGTCGAGATCAACGGAGGCCCGGGCATCGTGTTCAGCGCCCCGGACCGGGTGGTCGCCACCGTCACCTTCGACTTCGACGCCCACGGCCGCATCACCGCCGTCCACAACGTCGCCAGCCCGGACAAACTCCACGCCGTCACGGAGGGCACCGTCCACGACCTCCCGACGCGGTGACGGTGCGACCGGCCGCGGGGCCGGGGCCAGGCGCCGGCCGGCCCCAGGGACCGGGTCAGGGGACGACGACGACCGGGGTGCCGGTGGAGGCGAACTCCCACAGGGCCGTGCCGTCCTCGACCGGCATGCGGACGCCCGCCGTCTGCTTGCCGTCGGCCGGCGCGGGGGACGCCCCGTCCTCCGCGTGGGAGAAGGCGAAGTTCACCCCGCCGGAGAAGGCGAAGTACACGACGTGCTCGATCGCCACCCCGTCGGACCCGGTGGTCGCCGCCGTCCGCGTACCCGCCTCGTACTCACCCGGCTCCGGGTCCATCGTGCCGGGCCACACCGTGAAGCTGCGCAGCGCCTTGTCGCCGGCGTCCACCAGCCACACCCGGTCCGCGTCGAGCGCGTACACGAGCCGCCGGCCGGTGCCGGAATCGCGCGGCACCGACGCCGCGGAGGGGGCGTCCTCGCCCTCCGCCGGG
>NZ_JACADT010000791.1:0-2673 GCF_013421635.1 Streptomyces sp. UH6
GGCGCGGGCGCCCGCTCGCTGTCCGGGGCCGACGCCTCGGCGGCCGCCGTGGACTGGAAGAACGTCCGCATCGACGGCGGCGGCTTCGTCCCCGGCATCGTCTTCAACCGGTCCGAGCCCGACCTCGCCTACGCCCGCACCGACATCGGCGGCGCGTACCGCTGGGTGGAGTCGAGCAAGAGCTGGACCCCGCTGCTGGACCACGTCGGCTGGGACGACTGGGGCCACACCGGTGTCATCGGCCTCGCCTCCGACAGCGTGGACCCGGACAAGGTCTACGCGGCGGTCGGCACGTACACCAACGACTGGGACCCGGGCAACGGCGCCGTGCTGCGCTCCGGCGACCGGGGCGAGACCTGGGCCAAGGCCGACCTGCCGTTCAAGCTGGGCGGGAACATGCCCGGCCGGGGCATGGGGGAGCGCCTCGCCGTCGACCCCCACCGCAACAGCGTGCTCTACCTCGGGGCGCCCAGCGGCAACGGCCTGTGGCGTTCCACCGACAGCGGTGCGACCTGGTCGGAGGTGACCTCGTTCCCCAATCCGGGGACGTACATCGCCGATCCGAGCGACACGGGCGGCTACAACGGCGACATCCAGGGCATCTCCTGGGTGACCTTCGACGAGTCGACGGGCAGCGCGGGCTCCGCCACCCGGACGATCTACGTCGGTGTCGCCGACAAGGAGAACAACGTCTACCGGTCGACCGACGCGGGCGCCACGTGGTCCCGGGTGGCCGGGCAGCCGACCGGGCTGCTCGCGCACAAGGGCGTGCTGGACGCCGAGAACGGCTACCTCTACCTCCCCTACAGCGACACCGGCGGCCCCTACGACGGATCCACCGGCCAGGTGTGGCGGTACGACACCGGCAGCGGCGAGTGGACCGACATCAGCCCGATGACCGCCGCGGACACCTACTTCGGCTACAGCGGGCTGAGCGTGGACCGGCAGAACCCCGGCACGGTGATGGTCACCGGCTACAGCTCCTGGTGGCCGGACACGCAGATCTTCCGCACCACCGACAGCGGCGAGAACTGGACCAGGGCCTGGGAGTACAGCTCCTACCCGAACCGTTCGAACCGCTACACCATGGACATCTCCTCGGTCCCCTGGCTCGACTGGGGCGCCAACCCGACCCCGCCGGAGCAGACCCCGAAGCTCGGGTGGATGACGGAGGCGCTGGAGATCGACCCCTTCGACTCCGACCGGATGATGTACGGAACCGGCGCGACGATCTTCGGCACCGAGAACCTCACCCAGTGGGACGGCGGCGGCAAGCCCGTCATCAAGCCCATGGTGAAGGGGCTCGAGGAGACCGCCGTCCTCGACCTGGCGGCCCCGCCCAGCGGCGCCACGCTGATCAGCGGCCTCGGCGACGTCGGAGGGTTCCGGCACACCTCCCTGGACACGGTCCCGGCGAAGATGTTCCAGTCGCCCAACTTCACCTCCACCACCAGCCTCGACTACGCGGAGACCAACCCGAACACGGTGGTCCGGGTGGGCAACGTGGACAGCGGCGCCCACGTGGCGTTCTCCTCCGACAACGGCGCCAACTGGTACGCGGGCTCCGACCCGTCGGGCGTCACCGGCGGGGGCACCGTCGCCGCGGCGGCGGACGGCAGCCGCTACGTGTGGAGCCCGGAGGGCGCGGGCGTGCACGCCGGGTCGGGCTCCTCCTGGACGGCCTCCTCCGGCATCCCGGCGGGAGCCGTCGTGGAGTCGGACCGGGTGGACCCGAAGAAGTTCTACGGGTTCAAGGACGGCGCCTTCTACGTCAGCACCGACGCCGGCGCCACCTTCACCAAGCGCGCGTCCACCGGGCTGCCGGCGGGCACGGCCGTCCGCTTCAAGGCGGTCCCCGGCCGCAACGGCGACGTCTGGCTGGCCGGCGGTGAGGAGGGCAAGACGTACGGGCTGTGGCACTCGACCGATTCCGGGGCGACGTTCACCAAGGTGGGCGGCGTCCAGGAGGCCGACACCATCGGCTTCGGCAAGGCGGCCCCGGGCGCCACGTACCAGACCCTCTACACCAGTGCCAAGATCGACGGGGTCCGGGGCATCTTCCGCTCCACCGACGCGGGCGCCAACTGGGTCAGGGTCAACGACGACAACCACCAGTGGGGCTGGACCGGTTCCACGATCACCGGCGACCCACGCACGTACGGGCGGGTCTACGTCTCCACCAACGGCCGCGGCATCGTCTACGCGGACACCGCAGACGTACCGTCGCCGACCGGTCCCACGGATCCCCCGGATCCCACCGACCCGCCGGACCCGACCGACCCGCCGGACCCGACCGACCCGCCGGACCCCGGTGACCCGGACGGAGCCTGCACCGTGGACTACCGCGTCACCAACCAGTGGCAGGGCGGTTTCCAGGCGGAGGTCAAGCTCACCAACACCGGCGACGTCGCGTGGGACGGCTGGAAGCTCGGCTGGACCTACCCGGACGGCCAGCGGATCACCCAGCTCTGGAACGGCACCCACACCCAGAGCGGTGACCGGGTCACGGTGACCAACGCGTCCTACAACGGCCGGGTCGCGCCCGGCGGTTCGGTGACCGTCGGCTTCACGGGGACATCGACGGGGAGCAACGGCACTCCCGACGACTTCACCCGGGACGGGGCCGCCTGCGGCTGACCCCGCCGCGTCGAGCGGGACCGCCACAGGGCGAGG
>NZ_JACADT010000792.1:0-2668 GCF_013421635.1 Streptomyces sp. UH6
TCCAGCGGGAACCCGGTCACCTCGCTCCAGAACCGCGCCAGCGCGTACGCGTCCGCACAGTCGATCGCCATGTTCTGCACCACGGAAGTCATGGGGGCGAATCTGCCGGACGCGGCCCCCCTTCCGCCAGGCGCGACGGCCCGGCGGCGGGGCGGCACGGGCCGGTGGCACGGCAGCGGGGCACGGCAGGGGCGCACCGCCGGGCCGGGCCCCGCGATGCGCCCCTGCCACTCCGGCGCCTCAACCGACCGATGGTTACCGGTAGTTGACGAACTGCAGCGCGAAGTCGAAGTCCTGGTTCTTCAGCAGCGCGATCACGGCCTGCAGGTCGTCCCGGCTCTTGGAGCTGACCCGCAGCTCCTCGCCCTGGACCTGCGCCTTGATGCCCTTGGGGCCCTCGTCGCGGATGAGCTTGGCCACCTTCTTGGCGTTCTCCTGGGAGATGCCTTCCTTGATCTCCGCGAAGAGCTTGTACTCCTTGCCGGACAGCTGCGGCTCGCCGGCGTCCAGGGCCTTCAGCGAGATGCCGCGCTTGATCAGCTTGGACTGGAAGACGTCGAGGACCGCGTTGACCCGGTCCTCGGAGTTCGCCTCCATCAGGATCTTTTCACCGGACCACGAGATCGAGGCGCCGACGCCCTTGAAGTCGTAGCGCTGCGAGATCTCCTTGGCGGCCTGGTTGAGGGCGTTGTCGACCTCCTGCCGCTCGACCTTCGAGACGATGTCGAAACTGGAGTCGGCCATGTCCTGTGGCTCCTTGCATCGGGGTCTGTGTCGGGGTGCTTGACGGGGCCGCGGACCCGGGGACGCGCCCCGGACCGAGCCCGCCCAAGCCTAGCCATCACCCGGCCCCCGAACCGCGATCAATGGAGTGGCGGAGCACCCCCGCGCATCAGGTATTGTTTACGTCGTCGCGAGGGAGACCCGGCCGCAAGCCGGTTCCACTTCGTGACACGGTCTAGGCGGTGTGCCCGAGCGGCCAAAGGGAGCAGACTGTAAATCTGCCGGCTCAGCCTTCCCAGGTTCGAATCCTGGCGCCGCCACCAGACAGACGGAGCCCCCTCCGACCAGCCATCACGGCAGGTCGGAGGGGGCTTCGCGTTGTCCGCACGTCCACGCGGCCCTGTGGCGGGGGTGGACGAACCGTCAGGGAGTGTCAACCGCGGGTTGACGACATCGGAGTGTCAACTTACGGTTGACGCATGACGACGAACCCGCTCGGCGCGGCTTCCGTGCGCCTCGACGACCTCATCCACGCCATCAAGCAGGGCAACCCCGACGCCCTGACGCAGCTGCAGAACGCCATGATCGCCGCGGAACACCTCGGTGAGGTGGCGGACCACCTGATCGGCCACTTCGTGGACCAGGCCCGGCGGGCCGGGGCGTCGTGGACCGACATCGGACAGAGCATGGGCGTCACCCGCCAGGCCGCCCAGAAGCGCTTCGTGCCCAAGGAGTCCCACGACCTCGACCCCAGCCAGGGGTTCAACCGGTTCACGGCCCGCGCCCGCAACGTGGTCGGGGCGGCGCACACCGAGGCCAAGGCGGCCGGGGGCGCGGAGGGGCTGCCGGAGCACCTGGTGCTCGGACTGCTCGCGGAGCCGGAGTCGATCGGCGCCCGCGCGCTGACGGACCAGGGCGCCACCCCGGAGGCCGTGCGGCAGGCGGTGACGGCGCTGCTCCCGCCGGCGTCCGAGAACCCGCCGGAGCTGGTTCCCTACGGTTCCGCGGCCAAGAAGGTCCTGGAGCTCACCTTCCGTGAGGCGCTGCGGCTCGGGCACAACTACGTGGGCACCGAGCACATCCTGCTGGCCCTGCTGGAGCACGAGAACGGCGAGGGCGTCCTCAGCGGCCTCGGGGTGCGGAAGGACGCCACCGAGCGCTACGTCGCGAAGGCGCTGGCGGCGTTCACGGGGGAGAGCGCCCGGCCGGGCGACCAGGAGCCGCAGTAACCGGCAGCCGCGGTAGCAGCCGGCGGCCGCGGTAATCGGCGGCCGCAACGGTGGGAACCGGGCGGCCGGAGGCGGGAGTTCGGGAGTCCGGGGGAACCCGCGTCCCGAGCTCCCGCTCTGCTTGTGTCGAGTTCCTCCGAACTCCCGCCCAGCGCGAGCCGCTTACTCGCCGGAGACCATCTTCACCGCGTCCGGCACCGGCGTGGAGCCGCTGATCAGCTCCAGCGTGAGCCCCACCGTCCCCGGGGAGTCGAGGAGTTCTGCCAGGACCGCGGCCACGTCGTCGCGCGGGACGGGGCCCCGGCCGGTGGAGGCACTCAGGAGGACGCGGCCGGTGCCGGCGTCCTCGGTGAGCATGCCGGGCCGCAGGATCGTCCAGTCCAACGCCTCGCCCAGGGAGCGGACATGGGCGTCGGCCTCGCCCTTGGCGCGCAGGTACACGTCGAAGACCTCGTCGCCCGGATGGTTCGGGTCGGCGGCCATGGAGGAGACGACCAGCAGACGGCGGACGCCCGCGCGCACGGCGGCGTCGGCGAGCAGCACGGCGGCGCCCTTGTCGACGGTCGCCTTGCGGTCCGCCCCGCTGCCCGGGCCCGCACCCGCCGCGAAGACGGCGGCGTCGGCGCCGCGCAGGAGTTCGGCGACCTCTTCGGGCGTGGCCGACTCCAGGTCGCACACGAGGGGTTCGGCGCCGGCCTCGCGGAGGTCGGCGGCAT
>NZ_JACADT010000793.1:0-2660 GCF_013421635.1 Streptomyces sp. UH6
CAGGGCCGCCCCCATCACAGCACCGCCACGGCGCTGGCCGGGGAGAGCTTGTTGTGGGTGTCGAGGACCAGCGGCGGGATGCGCCACAGCAGGTCCCGCTCCAGACCCGGCACCGGGGTGACCAGCACCGCGGCGTCCTGCTGGGCCAGTTCGACCGCGGACCAGCCGACCGCCTTGACCGGCTCGCCGTCCACGGCGAGGCCCGGCACCAGCGGGTCGTGGTACGACACCCGGGCGCCGGCGGCCCGCAGCCCGCGGACGATCTCCAGGGCGGGCGCGTTGCGCAGGTCGGCGACGCCGCTCTTGTAGCTGACGCCGACGATCAGCACGTGGGCGCCGTGCAGCGAGGAGCCGCGCTCCGCGAACAGCTCCGCCAGCCGCTCGACGACCTGCCGGGGCCGTCGCTCGATGCGCTCGTAGGCGGCGTCGACCAGCTTCGTCTCGGTGCCGGCCGCCGCGGCGGCCTCCCGCAGGAACAGCGGGTCGACCGGGATGCACTCGCCGCCCACGCCCGGACCGGGGTAGTGCGCGAGGAACCCGTAGGGCTTGGTGGAGGCGGCGTCGATGACCTCGCGGACCGGGATGTCCAGCTGCCGGCACAGGTCCGACAGCTCCAGCGTGAGGCTGATGTTGACCAGCCGGAAGGTGTTCTCGAAGACCTTGGACAGCTCGGCGACCTCCAGCTGCGAGACCGGCACCACCGTCTCGCAGACCTGCCCGAACAGGGCCGCCGCGCGGCGGGTGCACTCCTTGGTGAGGCCGCCCACCACCTTCGGGGTGTTGGCCAGGTTCCAGCCGTTGGTGTTGGCCGGGTCGACCCGCTCGGGGGCCATCGCGACGTGGAAGTCGGTGCCCGGCTCCAGCCCGGTGGCGCGGGCCAGCTTGGCCGCCGCGGCCGCCGTGGTGCCCGCGGGGACCGTGGACTGCAGGACGACCAGCATCCCGCGGCGCAGCAGCGGCGCCACCGAGTCCATCGCGGACTCCACGTAGTCCAGGTTGGCCTGCTGGTCGCCGGTGACCGGGGTCGGCACGCAGACGATCAGGGCGTCGGAGCCGGCCAGCTCGCCGGGCTCGGTGGTGGCGCTCAGCCGGTCGGCGACGCCGTCCAGTTCGGCGTCGCTCACGTCCGGCAGGTAGGACTCGCCGCGTATCACCTGTCCGACCCGGTGGGCGTCCGTGTCCAGGCCGCGGACCGGGAAGCCGGCGGTGGCGAACCCGAGACCGAGCGGCAGACCGGTGTAACCGAGTCCGACGATTCCCACCCGCAGCGTCCGGCGCTCGATCATCTCGTCGAACCGGGTGGCGCCGTCCCGCTGGTGGAACTCGGGAGTGAGTACGCCAGTTGTCTCAGCCATGGGGCTTTCTCCTCGGAGTGCTATAACTAGGGGCCGTTGGCGCTTCTATGACGCCAGTGGACGCGGGCGGACACCCAGACCACTGCGGGGGGAACGGAGCAGACCAGATGGCCTGGCATCTGTCGGTCCAGGTGGACCGGGACTCGGCCGTACCGCTGACCACACAGCTGCAGAACGCCATAAAGGTGCGGATCGAGGACCGGGTCCTGCAGCCCGGAGTGCGGCTCCCGTCGAGCCGTCAACTCGCCCAGGACCTGCGGCTTTCGCGCAGTGTGGTGGTCGAGGCGTACGAGCAGCTGATCGCCGAGGGGTACCTCGACGCGGTCCGCGGGTCGGGCACCCGGGTCACCCGGAAGCTGCCCGAGGGCGGCGGCTACGCGCCCCTGCTGGACTCCCGCCCGGCCGCCCAGTCGCGCTGGGACTTACGGGTCGGCATCGCGAATCTGTCGAACTTCCCCCGCCAGGAGTGGCTCAACTCCTACACCAAGGTGCTGCAGAACGTCGGCCGCGAGGGCATGGACTACCCGCCGGTCGCCGGCATCGCCGAGCTGCGCAACGAACTCGCCGGCTATCTGGGCCGGGTGCGGTCGGTGCACACCGAGCCCGCGCAGGTGATGGTCACCGCCGGGTTCGCGCAGGGACTGGCGCTGCTGTCCGACTCCCTGAAGCGGCTGGGCATCCACGAACTCGCCATCGAGGAGCCGGGGCACAACGGGCAGCGCCGGTTCATCCTGGACACCGGGATGACCCCGGTGCCGGTGCCGGTCGACGAGGAGGGCCTGGTCGTCGAGGCCCTGGACCGCACGGGCGCCCGCGCCGTCCTGGTCACCCCCGCGCACCAGTTCCCGACCGGCGTGATGCTCTCCCCCGCGCGGCGGGCGCAGCTCCTCGCATGGGCGCGGGAGCGGGACGGCTGGATCATCGAGGACGACTACGACGGCGAGTTCTGGTTCGAGCACGGCGGCAGACCCGCCGCGCTGCAGGAGGGCGACCCCGAGCGCGTGGTGTACGCGGGCACCACCAGCAAGGTCCTGGTCCCCGGATTGCGCCTGGGCTGGCTGGCGATCCCCCCGCGGCTCTACCCGCTGCTCGAACGGGTCCGCTCCCGGCAGGACCAGGGCTCCGACACCCTCACCCAGCTCGCCTTCGCCGAGCTGATGCGCAGCGGCCTGCTCGACCGGCACCTGCGCCGGGTCCGTTCCCGCTACCGCTCCCGCCGTGAGGCACTGGCCGCGGCCGTCCGGGAATCCCTGCCCGAGGCCCGGCTCAGCGGCTGCGCGGCCGGCCTGCACAGCTACGCCCTGC
>NZ_JACADT010000794.1:0-2657 GCF_013421635.1 Streptomyces sp. UH6
GGCCACCGTCTCGAACACGCCGCGGTCCGCGTCCAGCATGCGTTGCAGCACCCCCTTGCCCGTCCGGCACGATTCCCTGGCGCGGTCGCGCCCGCCCCTGCCCGTGTCACGCGTCATCCCCGACGAGTACCCGCCGAGGGAGACTTCCCGCCGCAGGCACGCCGCACGCACGCCCACCGCGTGCCGCGGACGGCGACGGCGGGCGGGCCGGGCGCCGCCCAGGTGCACGGACGCCCGGATGAGGGAACCCGGCACGACACGGCTCACGCAGTGCGCCGTCGAGCGGAAGGGACGGAACCGGCATGCGCCTGCTGCTCATCCGCCACGGACAGATCCCGTCCAACGCGCGGGACGTGCTCGACACCCGCGTACCGGGCCCCACGCTGACCGAGCTGGGGGAGCGGCAGGCACAGGCGCTTCCGGACGCCCTGCACGGGGAGGACGTCACCGCCCTCTTCGCCTCCACCCTCGTGCGCACCCAGCTCACCGCCCGGCCGCTGGCCCGCAGACTCGGCCTCGAGGTGCGGATCCGCGACGGCATCCGCGAGATCACCGCGGGAGAGCTCGAGGGCGAGTTCGGCCACGACGAGCGCGGCCTGCGCTACATGGAGATCGCGTTCTCCTGGGCGGCCGGCCAGGTCAGCCGGCGCATGCCCGGCGGGGAGAGCGGCACGGAGATGCTCGGCCGCTACGACGCCGTCGTCGAGGAGGCGTCCGCCCTCGGCGCCGGCACGGTCGCCTTCATCAGCCACGGCGCCGCCATCCGCACCTGGACCGCCGCCCGCGCCGACAACGTGGACGTGGAATTCGCCGCCTCCCACCCGCTGGAGAACACCGGCGTGGTGGTCCTGGAGGGATCCCCGCAGGACGGCTGGAAGGCGCTCTCCTGGGCCGGGGCCGTGGTCTACACGCGCGGACCGGGCGGCGGGAGCGGCCCCACCGGCCGTCCCGTGGAGTGACGGCCCGATATCGGTTTGCCCCGGTCGGGGGCGTGCCCGGACAATGCCTCCCCATGGGATACCTGGAAGCCGCGCACCTCGAGTACCACCTGCCCGACGGCCGAGCCCTGCTCGGTGACGTCTCCTTCCGGGTGGGCGAGGGCGCGGTCGTCGCGCTGGTCGGCCCCAACGGCGCGGGCAAGACCACCCTGCTGCGGCTGATCTCCGGCGAGCTCAAACCGCACGGCGGCACCGTCACCGTGCAGGGCGGACTCGGCGTGATGCGCCAGTTCGTCGGCTCGGTGCGCGACGAGAGCACCGTGCGCGACCTGCTGGTGTCGGTCTCCACGCCGCGCGTCAGGAGCGCCGCCAAGGCCGTCGACGAGGCCGAGCTGGCGATGATGACCCACGACGACGAGGCCGCGCAGATGCGCTACGCGCAGGCGCTCGCCGACTGGGGCGAGGCCGGCGGCTACGACGCGGAGATCCTCTGGGACATCTGCACCACCACCGCGCTCGGCGTGCCCTACGAGAAGGCGCAGTGGCGGCAGGTGCGCACCCTCTCCGGGGGCGAGCAGAAGCGGCTGGTCCTGGAGGCCCTGCTGCGCGGCACCGACGAGGTGCTGCTGCTCGACGAGCCGGACAACTACCTCGACGTGCCGGGCAAGCGGTGGCTGGAGGAACGCCTCGCGGAGACCCGCAAGACCGTGCTCTTCGTCTCCCACGACCGGGAACTGCTCTCGCGCGCCGCGCAGAAGATCGTCAGCGTCGAGCCCGGCCCGGCAGGCGCCGACGCCTGGGTGCACGGCGGCGGCTTCGGCACCTACCACGAGGCCCGCAGGGAGCGGTTCGCCCGCTTCGAGGAACTGCGGCGGCGCTGGGACGAGAAGCACGAGCAGCTGAAGAAGCTGGTGCTCACCCTCCGGCAGGCGGCCGCGGTCAGCCACGACATGGCCTCCCGCTACGCCGCCGCCCAGACCCGGCTGCGCAAGTTCGAGGAGGCCGGACCGCCGCCGGAGCCGCCGCGCGAGCAGGAGATCACCATGCGGCTCAAGGGCGGACGCACCGGTGTGCGGGCCCTGACCTGCGAGGGACTGGAGCTCACCGGGCTGATGAAGCCCTTCGGCCTGGAGGTCTTCTACGGCGAACGGGTCGCGGTCCTCGGCTCCAACGGCTCCGGCAAGTCGCACTTCCTGCGGCTGCTCGCGGGGGAGGACGTCGCCCACACGGGGGCCTGGAAGCTGGGCGCGCGGGTGGTGCCCGGGCACTTCGCCCAGACGCACGCCCACCCCGAGCTGCTGGGGCGGACGCTCCTCGACATCCTGTGGACCGAGCACTCCCAGGACCGTGGGGCGGCCATGTCGCGGCTGCGGAGGTACGAACTCACCCAGCAGGCGGAGCAGACCTTCGACCGCCTCTCCGGCGGTCAGCAGGCGCGCTTCCAGATCCTGCTGCTCGAGCTCCAGGGCGTCACGGCACTGCTGCTGGACGAGCCGACGGACAACCTCGACCTGGAGTCGGCCGGGGCCCTGCAGGAGGGGCTCGAGGCATTCGAGGGCACGGTGCTCGCGGTCACCCACGACCGGTGGTTCGCCCGGTCCTTCGACCGGTTCCTGGTGTTCGGCAGCGACGGCAAGGTCCGCGAGACGGCGGAGCCGGTCTGGGACGAACGCCGCGTCGAACGCACCCGCTGACCCGGCGGGCCCCGGCGCCCGCCCG
>NZ_JACADT010000795.1:0-2655 GCF_013421635.1 Streptomyces sp. UH6
GCTGGAGGTGTCGGCGTGCAGGGCGATCGCGGAGAACGGCGGCCGGTCGTCGCGGTAGCGGCCGACGAGTTCGGCGGTGAGGTGCTGCGCCTGGGCGGCGCTGCCGCCGTTGCCGGCGGCGAGCAGGCGGCCCCCGCCGGTGAGCACGGCGGCGAGGAGTTCGCCCCAGCGGTCGACGGTGTGCGGGGCCCGGGCCCGGAACGCGCCCAGGGCCTGGTCGAGGGCGTCGCAGTGGCCGCCCGAGGCGGAAACCGGTCGCTTGTCCATCACGCCACCTCCGAGGAAGAGAGTTCGCGGCCCGCCGCCACCTGGCGGTAGACCTCTTCGACGCCGTCCGCGACGCGCCGCCAGGTGAAGCGGTCCAGAACGCGGGCCCGGCCGGCTGCTCCGTAGGCGCGGCGCAGGGCGTCGTCGTCGAGCAGTTCCCGGGCGGCCCGGGCCAGCGACCCGGGGTCGTCCGGCGGTACCAGCCGTCCGGTGGTCCGGTCGGCGACGCTGTCGCGGTGCCCGCCGACGTCGGTGGCGAGCACCGGGACGGCGCAGGCCATCGCCTCCAGCGGGACGATGCCGAACGGCTCGTAGGAGGGGGTGCACAGCACCAGGTCGGCGCTGCGCATCAGGGCGGGCATCCGGTCGCGGGAGACCGCGCCGAGCATCCGGACGCGGTCGGCGACGCCCAGTTCCTCGGCGAGGGCGAGCAGCCGGGCCGCCTCCGGCACGGCGTCGGCGAGTTCCTGGTCGTTCTCGGTGCGGCAGGCGAACGGGCCTCCCACGAGCAGGAGTTCCGTGTCGGGGATCTCGGTGAGCGCCTGGATCGCCCGGTCGTAGCCCTTGCGCGGCACGAGGCGGCCGCAGGCCAGCAGCCGGTGCCGGTGGCGGCGTGCGGGCGCTCCGGCGAGGCCGGGTCCGGGCCGGAACTCGGACGTGTCGACCCCGCAGGGCACCACCGAGACCCGGTCGCCGGGCACGCCCATGGCGGCGAGTTCGGCGACCTCGTCGGAGCAGGTGGCGATCACCCGGTCGCAGCCGCGGCCCAGTTGGCGTTCGAGGGCGACGCGCTGGACGGGGCTGGTGTCCAGGGCGCCCTGGTGGCGGCGCTTGACGGTGCCGAGGGCGTGGAAGGTCTGCACGACGGGGATGCCGTGCGGGCGGGCGCCGTCGCGGGCGGCGAGTCCGGACATCCAGAAGTGGGCGTGTGCCGCACCGGGCCGCTCGCGCGCCCACACCCGGTCCAGGTGCTCGCCGAACTCCGGCATGTGGGCGAGGAGTTCGTCCTTGGGGATGGGCTCGGCGGGACCGGCGGTGACGTGCTCGACGACGGTGCCGGCGGGCATCCTCACCCGGTCGGGCAGGTCGGGGTCGTCGCGGCGGGTGTGGACGGTGACGTCGTGGCCGCGCCGGGCCAGTTCCTCGGAGAGGCGGGCCACGTACACGTTCTGGCCGCCGGCGTCGGGTCCGCCGAGGGCGGCGAGCGGGCTGGCGTGCTCGGACACCATGGCGATCCTCATCGGGTCACCTCCTTCAGCAGCCGCTCCCAGTCGTCGAGGAAGCGGGGCAGCCCGTAGCGGGCGAGCGCCGCCGCCCGGGCGCGTGTCCCGACGGCCTGGGCGTGGTCCGGGTCGGCGGTGAACTCCCGTACGGCGTCGGTCAGTACGTCGAGGCGGTTGGAGACGACACCGGCGTCGGCGGGCACCGCCTCGGTGACCTCGGTGGTGGCGAGGGCGACCACCGGCATCCCCAGGTGCATGGCCTCCAGCAGGGACAGCCCCAGGGAGGTCCAGCGGACCGGGTGCACGTAGACGCGGCGCCTGGCCATCTCTGCGTGCAGGTCGCGCTGGACGAGTTCGTGGTCGCGGCAGCGGGCGGGGTCGATGCCGAGGGCTTCGGCGGTGCCGCGGGTGCCCATGCCGAACACGTCGAGCGGTGCGGCGTGGGCGAAGTGCGGGAGGAGGTCGGTGCCGGTGGTGCGGCCGCGCCGCAGCGGCTCGTTGACGACGACGGCGGCGCGCGGCAGCTCGCCGGTCCACAGCGGGCCGGGGTCGGCGATGCCGTGCTCGATCACCGTCGTGGGCGTGGGACCGGCGTCCCACATCAGGCGGTTGAAGTGGGTGACGTGCACCAGGGTGACGCCGGGGAGGCCGGCGGCCGGGTGCCGGGTGTCGGGCACGTCTCCGTCGGGGGCGTTGTGCTCCAGGTAGACCATGGGCGGGCGGCGGCCCAGCCACCGGTCCACCAGCGCGGCCTCGTGCGGCCGTTGCAGGACGACCAGGTCGATCTCCGCCTCGCGCAGCCGCTCCGGGGGCAGTTCGACCACGGAGTCGGGCCAGTCGAAGGTCCGCGCGCGGCCGAGGCCGTCCGGGCCGCGGCCGGGGGTGACGGGCACGACGTAGGTGTGCGGGCCCTGGACGAACGCGGTCGTCCAGGAGCCGTGCACGTGCCAGATCAGGATCCTCATCGGGACACCATCACTTTCTCCACCGCGGTGAGGACGTCGAGCGCGGTCACCGTGTCCAGGCACGGGTGGCCGGGGACCGGGCAGGTACGGGCCCTGCTGTCCGCGCAGGGCGCCCCCTGGTCGCCGAGCAGGACGTGCGGGACGCCCCAGGGGCGCCAGCGTCCGGCCGGCACCACGGGGGCGAAGAGCGACACCACGGG
>NZ_JACADT010000796.1:0-2649 GCF_013421635.1 Streptomyces sp. UH6
GCTGCAGGGCGCGCGGCTGACCGCGTGGGAGGCGGCGCGGCAGCGGATGGCGTACACGCTGCTCGCCGACGGCGCGGCGGGTTCGCTGTTCGCGGCGGGGGAGGTGGACGCCGTGGTGGTGGGGGCGGACCGGATCGCGGCGGACGGGTCGGTGGCCAACAAGGTGGGGACGTATCCGCTGGCGGTGCTGGCGCGGTACCACCATGTGCCGTTCCTGGTGGTGGCGCCGTGGACGACGGTGGACGTGGGGACGCCGGACGGGGCGTCGGTCGAGGTGGAACAGCGGGCGGGGCGTGAGGTGACCGAGATCGGGGGTGCGGTGGTGGCTCCGCTGGGGACGCAGGCGTACAACCCGGCGTTCGACGTGACGCCGGCGGAGCTGGTGACGGCGATCGTCACCGACCGGGGGGTGCTGTCGCCGGTGACGGCGGAGGGCATCGCCGCCCTGGAGGGCGGGGCGTAGGGTCCGGCGGTGCGTGCCGGGAGGCGTCCGCGTACGGTTCCGGGTACGGACCACGGTCGTGCCGGTGTGGGCGGCGCGGGGTGGACCACACGTGACCTCGCTCACCAAGCGTCCCGGTCACCGTTATCGGAATGGGATGATGTGGTTTATGAAGGGACGAGTCCTTGTCGTCGATGACGACACCGCACTGGCCGAGATGCTCGGAATCGTGCTGCGAGGGGAAGGCTTCGAGCCTGCGTTCGTGGCCGACGGCGACAAGGCGCTGGCCGCTTTCCGGGAGGCGAAGCCCGATCTGGTGCTGCTGGACCTGATGCTGCCCGGGAGGGACGGCATCGAGGTGTGCCGGCAGATCCGGGCGGAGTCGGGTGTGCCGATCGTGATGCTGACCGCGAAGAGCGACACCGTGGACGTGGTGGTCGGGCTGGAGTCCGGCGCCGACGACTACGTGGTGAAGCCGTTCAAGCCGAAGGAGCTGGTGGCCCGTATCCGGGCGCGGCTGCGGAGGTCGGAGGAGCCCGCTCCCGAGCAGCTGACCATCGGTGACCTGGTGATCGACGTGGCCGGGCACTCGGTGAAGCGGGACGGCCAGGCCATCGCGCTGACGCCGCTGGAGTTCGACCTGCTGGTCGCGCTCGCCCGCAAGCCGTGGCAGGTCTTCACCCGCGAGGTGCTGCTGGAGCAGGTGTGGGGTTACCGCCACGCCGCGGACACCCGGCTGGTCAACGTGCATGTGCAGCGTCTGCGCTCCAAGGTCGAGAAGGATCCGGAGCATCCGGAGATCGTGGTGACCGTGCGCGGTGTCGGCTACAAGGCCGGGCCGAGCTGACGTGCCCGCGGTTCTGCTCTCGGGCGGGCTGCTGCAGGGCGGCGTCCAGGGCAGTCCGGTCCTGAGGCTGTTGCTGCGCTGGGTCCGCCGGCCTCTGCTGCCCGTCATACGTCTGTGGCGGCGCAACATCCAGCTCAAGGTGATCGTCACCACGCTGCTGATGTCGCTCGGCGTGGTGCTGATGCTGGGCTTCGTGGTGATCGGGCAGGTCCGCAACGGCCTGCTCGACGCGAAGGTGAACGCCGCGCAGAGCCAGGCGGTCGGCGGTTTCGCGGCGGCCAAGGTGCGTGCGGACGAGGCGGCGAGCCTGACGTCGGGCGGCGCGGCGGCCGAGGTGTCCGGGGCGGACGAGGCGGCCTCGCCGAGCCCGGTCCAGTGGACCAACGACCTGGTCGACGCCCTGTCCAGCGGTGGTCAGGGAGCCTACGACGTGGTGACCCTGCCGGTCGCGGACGCCTTTGCCAGCCCGCGTTCCTCCGGCACCGTCGACGCCAACGCGTCGATACCGGAGGCGTTGCGGGAGCGCCTGGAGCACAGTCCGCTGGCCGCGCAGAGCTACACGCGGGTCGTGTACAAGGAGGGCAAGTCCTCCCAGCCGGCGCTGGTCATCGGCAAGCAGATCAACGATCCGGACGGTGAGCCGTACCAGCTGTACTTCCTCTTCCCGCTGACGCAGGAGGAGAAGTCGCTGAGCCTGGTCAAGACCACGCTGGCGACCGCCGGGGTGTTCGTGGTGGTGCTGCTCGGCGCCATCGCCTGGCTGGTGGTGCGCCAGGTGGTCACGCCGGTGCGGATGGCGGCCGGGGTCGCCGAGCGGCTGTCGGCCGGGCGTCTGCAGGAACGCATGAAGGTCACCGGTGAGGACGACATCGCGCGGCTCGGCGAGGCCTTCAACAAGATGGCGCAGAACCTTCAGCTGAAGATCCAGCAGTTGGAGGAGTTGTCGCGGATGCAGCGGCGGTTCGTCTCCGACGTCTCCCACGAACTGCGTACCCCGCTGACCACGGTGCGGATGGCGGCGGACGTCATCCACGAGGCGCGGGAGGACTTCGATCCGGTGACCGCGCGGTCCGCGGAACTCCTCGCCGACCAGCTCGACCGGTTCGAGTCGCTGCTGGCCGATCTGCTGGAGATCAGCCGGTTCGACGCGGGCGCCGCCGCGCTGGAGGCCGAGCCGACCGACCTGCGGGACGTGGTGCGGCGCGTGGTGGGCGGCGCGGAGCCGCTGGCCGAGCGCAAGGGCACGCGGATACGCGTGGTGGGCGACCAGCAGCCGGTCGTCGCCGAGTTCGACGCCCGGCGGGTGGAGCGGGTGCTGCGCAATCTGGTCGTCAACGCGGTCGAACACGGCGAGGGCAAG
>NZ_JACADT010000797.1:0-2645 GCF_013421635.1 Streptomyces sp. UH6
GCACGGCGGGGTGCGCGGCCGCGGCGGCCACGGAGGCCGCTGCCGAGGGCACCGAGGACGCGAGAACATGCCCTCCGCCGGCCAGCACGACGCAGACCGCGGCGAAGGCCGCGGCCCGCGGATACCGGAGGGAGTCCCCGGTGTGCGCCGTGCGCTGGTGGAGGGCAGTCATGGCCGCCCCATCATCCCACTGGTCCCTTCCTCATCCCAGACCAGGTCCGTAATGCGCCGAGTACTGCCGTATGGTCCGCCGCCGTATGGGCGTTCTCACGTCAACCGGGCGCTTACGCCCACGCAGCGAGGGCAATACGTAACGGTATGTCGAGCCGAGCCGCGGCCTGGAGGCAGGAGCATGAGCATCTTGTGGTCACTCCAATTGCGGCGTGAGGCTGCCAGCGTTCCCTTCGCCCGCCGCCTGCTGCTGGGCGCGATGGAGACCGCGGGCGTCGACCCGGACATCTGCTACGACCTGTCGGTGGCCCTCAGCGAGGCCTGTGCCAACGCCGTGGAGCACGGCGGGCAGGGGGCCGGTGCGGCTGCCGCCTACCAGGTGACCGCCTACCTGGACGGCGAGCGCTGCCGGATCGAGGTGTCGGACTCGGGCCCGGGCTTCGCGGGCGGCGCGCTGTACCCGTTCGTCACCGAGCCCGGCGCGGAGGCGGAGAGCGGGCGGGGGCTGATGCTGATCCAGAAGCTCGCCGACCACGTGCGCGTCGACAACCTGCCGGGCGCGGGGGGTGCGGTCGTCAGCTTCGACAAGCTCCTCAAGTGGCGCGAGAACGCCCCGCTGACCGCCGCGGTCTGAGCGGAGCACGACGACGACGAGGGCCCCGGACCGGTGGACTGTGTTCCAGCGGTCCGGGGCCCTCGGACGGGCGGGCGGGCGTCAGCCGTCGAGCCGCGCCATCCACGCCTCGACGTCCTCGGAGCGGCGCGGGAGGGCGGCGGACAGGTTCCGGTTGCCGTCCTCGGTGACCAGGATGTCGTCCTCGATCCGCACGCCGATGCCGCGGTACTCCTCCGGCACGGTGAGGTCGTCGGCCTGGAAGTAGAGGCCCGGCTCGACCGTGAGGCACATGCCCGGCTCGAGGGTGCCCGCGACGTAGGTCTCGGTGCGGGCGACCGCGCAGTCGTGGACGTCCATGCCGAGCATGTGGCCGGTGCCGTGCAGTGTCCAGCGGCGCTGGAGGCCGAGCTCCAGGACGCGTTCCACCGGGCCCTCGACCAGGCCCCACTCGACCAGCTTCTCCGCGAGGACCCGCTGGGCGGCGTCGTGGAAGTCGCGGTACTTGGCGCCCGGCTTTACGGCGGCGATGCCGGCCTCCTGGGCCTCGTACACCGCGTCGTAGATCTTCCGCTGGATCTCGCTGAAGCGGCCGTCGACCGGGAGGGTGCGGGTGACGTCGGCCGTGTAGTAGGTGTGCGTCTCCACACCGGCGTCGAGGAGCAGCAGGTCGCCGGAGCGGACCGGACCGTCGTTGCGGACCCAGTGGAGGGTGCACGCGTGCGGGCCGGAGGCGGCGATGGTGCCGTAGCCGACGTCGTTGCCCTCGACGCGGGCGCGCAGGAAGAAGGTGCCCTCGATGTAGCGCTCGGAGGTGGCCTTGGCCTGGTCGAGGACCTTCACCACGTCCTCGAAGCCGCGGACGGTGGAGTCGACGGCCTTCTGCAGCTCGGCGACCTCGAAGTCGTCCTTGACCAGGCGCATCTCGGAGAGGAAGACCCGCAGCTCCTCGTCGCGCTCGGCGGTGACCTTGTCGGTCAGCGCCGCCTCGACGCCGGCGTCGTAGCCGCGGACCACGCGGACCGGGCCGGTCGCCTCGCGCAGCCGGTCGGCCAGCTCGCGCACGTCGGAGCAGGGGACGCCGTACAGCAGCTCGGCCTCGGTGAGGGAGTGGCGGCGGCCGACCCACAGCTCTCCCTGGCCGGAGAGCCAGAACTCGCCGTTCTCCCGGTCGGACCGCGGCAGCAGGTAGAGGGTGGCCCGGTGGCCGTCCGCGGCCGGCTCCAGGACCAGGACGCCGTCCTCGGTCTGGTTGCCGGTGAGGTAGGCGTACTCCACCGAGGAGCGGAAGGCGTACTCGGTGTCGTTGGAGCGCGTCTTGAGGTTGCCGGCGGGCACGACCAGGCGCTCGCCCGGGAAGCGGGCGGAGAGGGCGGCGCGGCGGCGGGCGGTCTCCCCGGCCTGGGCGATCGGCTCCAGGTCGCGCAGCTCGGTGTCGGCCCAGCCGGACTTCATGTTCTCGGCGAGCTCGTCGGACACGCCCGGGTACAGGCCGTTCTTGCGCTGCTTGATCGGCTCTTCGGCTTCGGTGTCCGGGGTCTCCGGCAGCTCTTCGGCCACGTCGTCCTCCTCAGGTACAGATGTACTCACCATCGTACGTTTCGAGGGGAACGCGACCCCAGGGGCGGACGGTCAGGAGCGGGTGACGCGGAGCACGTGCCGAAGCGGCGACCGCCGGCCGGCGGCGGGTGCGGTCCGGTGGCCCCGCCACCGTCCGCCGCCGCCACCCGTCTCTCCCCCCGTGCCGCCCGTCCTTCCTCCCCACACCCTTGCGGCGGAGAGCCGCTCAGTCGAAGCGGGCCGCCAGCAGCACGACGTCGTCGGGGCTGTCCGCCGTGTCCCGCCCGCCCGGCAGCACCGC
>NZ_JACADT010000798.1:0-2630 GCF_013421635.1 Streptomyces sp. UH6
CAGCAGCGTGCCCGCCGGCACCCCACCACGCCGGACCAGGGCGAACACCTCCCCGTGCGTGAGCGGCGGGCTGCCGGGACCCGGGCGGAGCACCGGCGGGCCCTCCGCGGCGTCCGGGAGGTGCAGTTCGGCCACCTGCACGGGCCGGACGGCCAGGAATCCGTCGATCTCCCGCTGTGTCGTGCCGCTGCGCATCCGAACTCCCCCTGTGTCCGGCCCTGTCAGGCCGTGTCCGACGTTCTCCGGCGATCGCGGTGGCTGCCGCACGTGACGGTGTGCCCGGGCGGCCGATGCGGTCCCTGCGGTCCCTGCGGTCCCTGCGGTCCTTGAGGCTCATGCCGCTGATGCGGCTGATGCGGCTGATGCGGCCGAGGCGGTGGTCCGTGGCGTCGGCGGCCCGAGGCGGCGTCCCTCAACGCCGCAGCCGTCCGGCGGCCTTGAGACTCCGGGACGCCAGCGAGGCCAGGCGGGGCCGACTCCGCACGAACCCCTGGGCCCGGCGGGCGGGTTCGCGTCCCAGCCAGTGCAGCGCCGCGCCGACCCCGGGCCTGATCACCGTCCCCTCGTGGACCCGCGACTCCCCGGTCTTGAGCGCGTCCTTGTACTCGGCCGCCCCCCGCCCCATGTCCAGCAGCCCGATGCCCGCCCCGGCGGCCGCCTCGGCCATCCGCAGGTGCAGCACCAGTCCCGGCGAGTACTTCGCCAACTCCGGTTCATAGGCGGGGAACCAGCAGGCCAACACGGTGGACGAGCGCAGCCCGAAGTGCGCGGCCACCGGCCGGTCGGCGGCGTAGAGAACCGAGAGCACGCCCGCGCACTCCCGCGCCCGGGTGACGGCCAGCCGGCGCACCAGCCGGCTGATCCACTCCTGCGCGAACCGGTCCCGCCGCCCGGTGCGGCGGTACTGCGCCGACTTCCAGGCCATCAGGGTCTCCAGCGCCCGCGGATCCCGCTCGTCGAAGACGAACCGCACCTCGCCGACCTGGCGGCCGAGCCTGCGCTCCTTGGCCAGCGTGGTCCTCAGGAACTTCGGCGACCGCCGCCGCAGGCCCTCCAGGTACGCCGGATAGCCGTCCCCGACATCGATCACGTACGACGGGCATGCGTCGGCGGAGTGGTCCGCGAACAGCGTCTGGCCGTCCTCCAGGTTGTCGAAGGTGAAGCTGTTCAGCGAGCACGCCCGCAGCAACTCCTCGCCGCGCAGCGCCGTTCCGGGCCGCAGCACGGCGCCCTGGAGGTCGGAGACACCGAGCCCGAGGGCCCGTCCGCTGCCCCACGCGTTCCTCTCGAACGGCAGGAACCCGACGATCCCCCGCTCGTCGGCACCGCCGTTCCCGCCGCGCCTCTCCTCGATCACCGCCACCCGGGCCCGCGGCCTGACCTGGCCCAGGGCGACCGCGAACTCCGGTTCCATGAAGGGATTCCTGATCGCGCCCGACGCGCCCCGCAACTCCCGCCAGCTCTCGGTCTCCTCCACCCCGAGCTGCCCGGGCCTCAGCACACGCACATGCCGTCCACCGCTCACGATGACCCCCCGGTCCATGCCGTACTGCCCCCCACGGCCCCCGGACCCCCCGGTCCGCGGACACCGCGAGGATCGTACAGGGGCTCCGGGCTCTCCGGTAGATACCGCCGCAGGCCGTGACCAAGCCATGGGAATCCGACAACCGTCGCATTGGGTTCACCGGGTCGGAGTTGACGGGAGTGGCCCCTGCGGTCCCGGGGACCAGTGCCCGCCCGCCGCGTCCGGGCGGTGTGCGCGCGTTCCGGCTCTGCCGACAACTCCTGGCCGGGACGCATGCCGCCCTATAGCGTGGGCCTTCCCTCCGCGTCGCGCCCCGCGTCGCGCCCCGCGTCACGCCCGCGCCGCGCGGAGATGTTCGACAGGATTTCGACAGGATCAGGACGGAAGCATGCCGGGAGAGAAGCTGCCCACCGGAAAGCACGCCGCCTCCGGCTCGTCGCCCGAGCTGCGGGCCTCCCACGCGGACCGTGACCGTGTGGTGGACGTGCTGCGCGTCGCGGCGGGGGACGGGCTGCTGACCGCCGAGGAACTCGACGAGCGCCTGGAGGTCGCCCTGTCCGCGCGGACCCTCGGCGAACTGGAGCCGCTCACGGCCGACCTGCCGCCCGTGTCGGCCGCGGGCGCCCCGGCCGGAACCGAGGTCAAGGACCTCGTCCGCATCGAGCAGGCCCACAGCGGCGGCGTGCGGCGTGCGGGGCGCTGGGTGGTGCCGCGGAAGCTGGAACTCGCGGTGACCTTCTGCGACGTGACGCTCGACTTCACCGACGCGGTGATCACGCACGACACCCTGCGGATCGATGTGCAGATGGTGGGCAAGACCCTGACCCTGATCACCAGGCCCGGCGTCGAGGTCGACACCGACGGCCTGCAACTGGGGTTCTGCCGGCTCAGTAACCGTCCCTCGCCGGGCGCCGCGCACACCCCGGTCGTCCTGCGGGTCGAACTGACCGGCCAGAAGACCCACGGCCGGGTCGTCGTCCGGCCCCCGCGGCGGACGGTCGGACAGTGGCTGCTGCGCAGGCCGGGATCCGCCCCCGAAGCCGTGTGACGGCCCGTACACCCGCGCGGGGTCCGGTGCACGGCCCCGGCCGCCGTGTCACCGGCC